>JAKFYA010000402.1 GCA_021731095.1 Acidobacteriota bacterium
AACTGATGGCGACGTTCGGCGAGTTCTCATCAGGCCGGTAGAACCGGATCCAGGTATCCAGCGACGAGCGGTCCACCGGCTGCGCGAAGCGGCCAGGCGTGGTTTGCAGCGCCTCGATCTGACCCGAGAGGTGGTCGAGATACTCGGCAGGGGTCGACAGTCCCGCCCGGCAGACGGCCAGATCGCCGTAGTAGTCCGTGATGCCCTCGACCACCCAGAGGCTGCGCGTGTAGTTCTCGGCCTCGTAGTCGAACGGCCCCAGTTCCACCGGACGGAGGCGCTTGGCATTCCAGACATGGAAGAACTCGTGGCTGGCCAGTTCCAGCCACGCCAGGTAGGCCTTGCGGGTTCGGGTGGCCCAGCGGCTCGCCATGATGACGCACGAGTCGCGGTGTTCCAGGCCGCCGCGCCCTTCCGTGAGCAGATTCAGGAAGAGGTACCGGGCATAGGGCAGCCCGCCCCAGAAGCGCCGGTGCTCCCGGACGATGCGCTCGAGGTCCTGCGCCGCACGATGGTCGTCGAACAGGCCGTCGCCGCCGAGCGTGACCAGCGCGTGCGGCACCCCGTCCACCGAGAACGTCCTGACGGACGGATTGCCGGCCACGATGGGACTGTCCACGAGCGTGTCGAAGTCCGGTGCCACATAGTGGTGGGGCGTCTCGTGTCCTGCCGGTAGAGCCGTGACCGAGCGCGACCATTCGGGGGGCAGCTCGAGCGTGACGGCGTGGGGACGCGAGAGGCCGTCGGCCCGCGTGATGAACGTGGCCGCGCCGTTGAGCAGGGCGAAGCTGGCGTCGACCCAGTTGGTCCGGACCGTCATCTCCCGGGCGTAGAGCCGGTAGCACAGCGTGATGGCAGCCGCACCACCGGTGTTGACCGTCCAGCGGTTCTTCGCCGTGCGGACCACCGTCAGCGTGCCACCTGTGTCGTCGTGGGCCGTGGCAGTTTCCACCTGTCGGGCAAACTCGCGGATCAGGTAGGAGCCAGGCGTCCAGACCGCCATCATGAGCTCGAGCTGACCCCGCCCGTCCGTCGGGATGGTGGCCTCGATGTCCACCAGATGGGCCTGGGGCGTAGGGAACCGGACGAGATAGCTGATGGGATACGGGGTTGCGGACGCGTGCGCCATGGCTCAGGCGATTATCGCCCGAGCCACCCTGCGCGGAGGCGCTGCTGGCGTGGGGACAGCGTGCCCCCGGCGGCTTCGTCCGTGACAAGGGTCAGGGTTGGGTCCGCCTCCGGGCGCAGGGTGGCGCGACGCTCGACCCCCCGGCGCCGGAAGGTGACCGGCAGGGCGATGCCCGGCCGGCTTGCCGCGAGCGCGGCCTCGACCTCCTCGGGTGTGGTCATCCGCCGCCCGGCCAGCGTGAGAAGGATGTCGTCCTGGCTGAGGCCACCCTCGGCGGCTGGCGTACCCGGTGCCACGGCGCTCGAGATCCGCACCCCGCCCTCCCGGCTGTCGAGGCTTAGCGGGCCAATCGTGCCACCGCCCGGCCGGGCCAGTCGGGGGCGCAGGCCGACCGCTGTCAGGAGGCCTGTGAAGTCTGGCGCGCCGTGGCCCCGGACGTACTCCGCGATGAAGGCGTGCGCAAACGCCGCGTCTCCGGAGACGGTGGCCAGCGTCGACTCGACGTCGTCCGTGGTGTAAGGCCGGGCCACTACGCCGGGCGGGGCATTGCCAGGCTGGCCGAAGCGAAGCCAGAGCTCGCGCATGAACGTGTCCAGGGTGATGGCGCCGTCACTGCGGTCGCGCAGCGCCAGGTCGAGCGCCAGACCGATGGCCGAGCCCCACGTGTAATAGGACAGGTAGGCGTAGTCCGGCCCACGGTCCGAGCGGGTCGCACCGTCAACCAGCGCGGCAAGGCGGCTCATGTCCTCCACGCTCCGCGTGCGTCGGCCCGGGCTGGTGAGGACCGCATTCACGGCCTCCTGCAGCCGGTCCAGCAGCGACGCCGTCGTCATCAGGCCGGCCCGGTGCTGCAGCAGTGGGCCGTAGTAGTTGTTGAAACCCTCGGCCAGCCAGAGTTCCGTGGGGAGACTCACCTCTTCCAGATTGAACGGCTCCAGCGACCGGGGGCGAATCCGCTCCACGTTCCACGCATGGAAGAATTCGTGCGCGACGAGGTCACGCCAGGTCCAGCGCTCGACAAGGGCGGCAGCGGACGTGATCACCGTGCTGTTCCGGTGTTCCATGCCGTCGCCACGCGACCACGGGAGCGCATCCGCGAGGAACGTGTAGCTGCCGCCTTCGAAGGCGGGAAAGCCGCCGAAGACGGCTCGCGCTTCGCGCACCAGCTTCTCGACGTCGGCCTGCAGATCGGCCACCGCGTCGTCCGGGCCGTCGTGGTGTACCGCCAGACGGAAGCTCGCCGTGCGCGCGCCATCCGGCACCTCGAACCGGCGCACCGTGTGCGTGCCGAACTCCGCCGGGCTATCCATCAGGTACGGCAGGTTGGGCGCGGTGAAGGTCAGCCCCTCCGCGCCTGGCAGCAGCTGGGTGGCCACGGTCCAGTGTCGCCCGGGCGGCGCCACGAAGCGCACCTCCGCCTGGCGCTGTTCGAGGCCGCGGGCCCACAGGATGGCTGCCGGCATGTTGATATGCGCGTGCGTGTCGTCAATGGCCAGGTAGGTGCCGTCCAGCGTGTTGCCGTAGACGCGGTAGGAGACGTGGACCACCGCGCCGTGCGCAGGCACGTCCCAGCCGTGAGTGCCGGCGCGTGTGACAGGCAGCGGCTGCCCGTCCTGGGTACGCACGCGAACCTCGTCGACATTCCTGGCGAACTCGTGCGCGGCATAGCGGCCAGGGGATGTGCGGCTGATGCGCAACTGGAGAGGGGCCGCCGGCAGCTCGGCAAAGGTGGCGTCCACCTGCATCCAGTGCTGTTCGGGCGCAGGAAACGAGAGCCGATAGCTGATGGGCGCCTCGGCCAGCGCGGCAGAGGGCAGGCAGGCGAGCACGGCGAGCAGCGCCGCGCGAAGCACCCGGAGAGTCACCCCGCGGATGCTAGCATACAGACCGTGCCGGCTCCGTTGATGGCCATTGATGTGGCCCTGCTGCCACGGGGGGCCTTCGCCGACCGGTGCCTCGCTCTCAGCGCTGCCCTGCCACCGGGTGAATCGCTCGGTCTGCAGCTCGGGCCACTGGCGTTGCCGCACGTCACCCTGACACAGCAGTTCGTTCCGGTCGACCGCCTGGATGAGGTGTATGCCCGCGTCGAGCGGCTGGCGCGCGCGCACCGGGCCCTGGCTGCGCATGTGACGGGTGCCGCACGCGCCGCACACTCCGTGTCGCTGTGGCTCAGGCCAGGAGGCCCGCTCACCGACCTGCATGAACACCTGATGGTGGAGCTGGCAGATCTGGAGGTGGCCGAGGGCGAGGCGTCGGCCTTCGCGGACGCGCCCCGCGGGAAAGACGTCAACTGGGTCCGCGGCTTTCGTGGCCACGCCAGCTTCGACCGCTTCGAGCCGCACGTCACGCTCGGCCATGCGGTCCAGGCGCCGGACGTGGCGCCGTTCGATGTGGTGTTGGACCGGCTGGCCGTCTGCCAGCTTGGACGTTTCTGTTCGTGCCGGTCTGTGCTTCGGCAGTGGGACCTTCCGTGATGACGCTCAGTGACCGCCTCGACGCACTGCTTGGCTATTTCAACCGCGGGCTGCTGGACGTGCCCGATGGTCTGCTCGACCGCAATGCGGCCTTCAGCCTCAACGGCGTGCCATACGAGACATGGCTGGGGCGAAGCGCTGACGATCCGCTGGTGCGCCTGATCACGCGAGGCACGGCCGGCTATCGTTTCGTGGCGCAGACGGTGCTTCGTGCGCTGCCAGGCGCCAGAGCCACGCGTCGCGATCTGCTCCCCGGGCACGAGAGCGCGACGACAGTGCTCTCGATTGAGGGCGTGCTGCGCGGGACCGAGGAAGCGGTGACGGCCGAGATTGCGCTCTGTCTCTGGGTCAACGCGACCGGCGTGATCGCAGGGGCGGACCTGCAACTGGCCGACGGGCTGATGGCGAAGCTGCAGGAGGCGCGCCGACGGGAGTGACGGGCGGGTCCTACAGCTTGAACAGATCGTCGAACGCCTTGCGGGCGTCGTTCTGACGGGGGGCGGTGGTTTCGCGCTCCACCGTCGTGCGCGGCGCAAAGAGGTGACAGCTGTTGCGCTCGCTCTTCGGGCTGACCCGCGCAGGGAGAGGCTGGGCGCACTCGAACCGGCTGGCCGGGTCGAAGGACTCGCACTGTGCGCAGGTGTGGAGGTCGATGCCGCACTTGCCACACCGTGACAGCAGGCCCACATCCTCGCCCGTCACGGTGCCGCACTGGCTGCACCGCACCACGTGACGGAAGCCGGGCATCTGGATGGTGCGAGGGCCATCCTGCGAAATGCGTCGGGCACCCGCCGGGGCGCCGGGTTCGGGCGCCTGGCGTGGAACCGCTGGACGTGGGGTCCGCTCCCGTGGGTTGTCCTGGTATCCCTTCAGCCTGTACTTGCGATCGCTCATGCCCTCACACCTGCCCGGCGTGTACCGACGGGCGTGCCGCTCATCTTACGCCCCCCTGAGCCGCCGTCAAAATGTCGAACTGCACAGTCTGTCAGAAGCTATTGATGTGACAGAAGACGACAAAAGAGGTAAAAGACTGTCGATACATGACTCTGGACCGGCCTTACGGCGCCATAGAAGCGCCATTTGTACCCCTTCACGAGCTTCCCGCCACCGTCAGCCGCCTGCTCGAGACACCAGGCCTGACGTCCCAATTGCCTCCGCTGCTGGATGTCGTTCGCAGCAGCACCGGGTTTGACGTGGCGCACCTCTACCTTCGACACGGCGCCGGCGAGGCCCTGGACCCGGCTGGCGTCTGGTCGCTGTCTGACGCCGAGCGCTTCCAGCCCTTTCAGAACGCCATCGCCTCGCTGCGTCTCTTTCCGGGCATGGGCCTGGCCGGTCGCGTGCTGCTGACGGGCCGCGTGCACTGGCTGCCCGCGCTGGCCGCCGACCCAAACTTTCCGCCGGCGCCGGTCGCCTCGGCAGTGGGGCTGCACTCGGGCGTCGGCGTGCCGCTGACCGGGAGCGCGATCGTCCACGGCGTGCTGGAGCTGTTCTCGCTTGAGCCTCGCGTGCCAGAGCCCGTGCTGCTCGAGGTGCTGGGCTCGGTGGGGCGCCTGCTGGGCAACGGCTTCGAGCGGGCCTGAGCAGACCCGGGTGCGCCCCTGGCGCACTGTCGGCGGGCGGTATACTGCACCCCACGTGTGCCGGCCCGTCTGCCGGCACCACGGCCTCCCATGACTGACGACGCCCCGTCCGCCCGCCGCAGCTACCTTGCCGTCCTGCTCGTGTGGGTGGGCGTCCTGCTGTCGCTTTACGCCTTCCAGCAGCATTACCGCTGATGCATCCCGTTGACTGGACCATCGTTGCGCTCTACCTGATCTGGATTGTGTGGGACGGGCTCCGTCTCACCAAGAAGAGCGACGAACTCGAAGGCTACTTCCTGGCCAGCCGGAGCCTGCCGTGGTGGGCTGTCGGGCTCTCGGTCATGGCCACCCAGCTCAGTGCCATCACCATGATCGGCACCACGGGCCAGGGCTTCGTGGACGGCATGCGCTTCCTGCAGTACTACTACGCGCTGCCGGTCGCGATGATCGTCCTGTCGGTGACGCTGGTGCCGTTCTTCCACAAGGCGCGCGTCTACACCGCGTACGAATACCTTGAACGTCGGTTCGACGCGAAGACCCGCGCCTTTACCAGCCTGCTCTTCCTGCTCTCGCGCAGCATGTCGCTCGGTGTTGTAATCTCGGCGCCGGCCATCGTGCTGTCGGTGGTCCTGGGCATCAGCGTCACGAACACGGTGCTGCTCTTCGCGGTGCCTACAGCGGTCTATACGATGTTCGGCGGCGTGCAGGCGGTGACGTGGACGGACGTCAAGCAGATGTACCTGATTGTCGGCGGCCTGGTCGCTGCCGTCGTCGTGCTGCTGCTGAAGCTGCCGTCAGAGGTCAGCGTGTCGAGTGCCCTGCATCTGGCTGGTGCGGCCGGGCGGCTCCAGACCTTCGACTTCACCTTCGACCTGACCAACCAGTACACCTTCTGGTCTGGCACCATCGCGGCGTTCTTCCTGTTCTGTTCCTACTTCGGCACGGACCAGAGCCAGGTGCAGCGTTATCTCACCGCGAAGTCCATCAGCGAGGCGCGCGGGTCGCTCCTGATGAGCGCCTACTGGAAGATTCCCCTGCAGGCCCTGGTGCTGCTGGTTGGCGTGCTGATGTTCGTGTTCTACCTCTTCAACACGCCACCGATGCTCTTCAACCCGGTGCACGACACGGCTCTCAGGCAGGGGGCCGAGGCGCCGGCCTATGCGGCCCTCGAGCAGGAGTACGGCGCGGCGCTGTCAGCCAGACGCGACGCCGCACTGGCGATGGCCCGAAGCCCGGAGGGTGCGGCCGGCGTGGACGATGCGTTCCGCGCCAGCAATGCCGGCGTGAAGTCCGTGCGCGACCGCGCCGTGGCCTTCGTGAAGCGGGTCAGCGGTGACGGTGCGTTCAACGACGTCAACTACGTCTTTCCGAACTTCATCCTCACGCAGTTGCCGATTGGGCTGGCCGGCCTGCTGATTGCCGCCATCTTCGCCGCGGCGATGTCGACCATTGCCGGCGAGCTGGCGGCGTTGTCCACGGCCACCATCATCGACTTCTACCGCCGCTTCGTGAGGCCGAATGCTGACGATGCGCATCTGGTGCGCGCCTCCCGGCTTTCGACCGGCTTCTGGGGGCTGTTCGCGAGCGTGGTGGCCGTCTATGCTGCGGAGCTCGGCTCGCTGATTGAAGTGGTGAACCGCTTCGGGTCGTTCTTCTACGGCTCGATCCTGGGCGTCTTCATCCTGGCGATCGGGGTTCCGATCGCCACCTCGAACGGCGCGTTCATCGGCCTGCTGGCCGGCATGGCCAGTGTGGCCTGGGTGGCGTCCGCCACGAAGATCGCGTTTCTCTGGCACAACGTAGTCGGCGCGGTCGTGGTGGTCGCCGTCGGTGTTGTTGTCAGCCTGCTGGACCCGGCCCGACGCGCACCCGCTCCTGAGGCAAACCGGTGATCTTTGCCAAGTACATCCTGTTCGTCGTGCTGCTGATGGTTGGCGCCTGGCTGGCGGGCCGGCTGCTGCGCGACCGGATGCGCTGACCGCTCCCGCGGCCGCGTCTCACACCAGGCCGTAGTCTCGAGCCGACACGACCAGCAGCACCTCAGCGCCGAACTCGGTGGACAGCGGATCGTGGTCCGTGTCGGGCTCCGCGTGATGAAAGCCTCCGGCGTACAGCGTCCGTCCCTGCACAGTCACATCTCCCGAAATGACGAAGCACTCTTCGGCCTTTGTGTGATGGTGTGCCGGATAGGACGTGCCGGGCTGGGCGCGGAGGACCATGACGGCGGAGTCGCGCTCCACGTCGAGCGACAGCAGCTTCATCACGATGCCCGCGATGGGTGTTTCGAGCCATTCGCCGTCTTCGGTGCCGACCGAGAAGTTCGCAGGCCGTGCCAGGCGGGCAAGCAGGCGCTCCCGGACCCCGGCAGGTGGCCCCGAAAGGTCTCCCGTCGGGAGGTCGCCGATGGCGAGCTGAGCGGCTGTCTCATACAGCTGCGCCACGGCGGCCCGGACATCCGCCGGCGCGGACGCGAGTCGCGCGTGGAGGTCGGTCTGCTCGGCCGCGTCGAGCGCGCCGACCGCATCCAGGGCCGCGAGGGCTTCAAGGTCTGTGGACTTCGTCATCGTTCTACACCACGTGCTGCAGACGGTCTCGCAGGACCATCATGCCTGTCCGGATTCGCGTCTTCACCGTCCCCAGGGGTACGCCGAACTTGACTGACAGCTCGGACTGGCTCAGTCCCCTGAAGTAGGCCTCCTCGATCAGGACCCGCATGTCGGGCGCAAGCTCACGCAGGGCTGCGGCCACTGCGCGTTGCGCCTCGGACAGGACCGCTGCCCGCTCCGGCCCTGGCGTTATGTCACCGTCTGCCGGTATCGACGCGAAGATGCCATCTCCCGACTCTGTCTTCGGGCGGGCCTGCCTGGCGCGAAGGCGGTCAATGGCCCGGTTGCGGGCGATGCGCACCAGCCACGCCGTCGGGCTGCCCAGGGCCGGGTCGTAGGTGTCGGCCTTCTCCCACACGCGCAGGAGCACGTCCTGCAACACGTCCTCCGCCTCGCCACCATCCCTGAGAATGCGCAGAGTGAGGGCGTACAGGAGCCGTGCATGGCGGTCATACAGGTCAGCCACGGCTGACGCATCGCGCCGCGCGATGCGGTCCAACAGGGCGAGGTCCGTGAGGCTATCGGCTGAGGCGGTCAGCATGCGAGACGCCCTCATGGTAACCCGGCCGCGCCAGACATCCGATCCGGTCTGCCGTCCGTAGTCCCTCCTGCAACCCCAAGGAGGTGCACGTGAAAAAGACAGCCGCCCTAGTGCTCGCGCTCGCCGTCGCCGGCTACTGGATGATGCCGACGAGGGCATCCAGTCACCGCGAGGCTCCCCTCATCAGTCAGGACCCGCTCGCCGACAACACCGACGTCTATGCCTTTGTCAGTCCCGAGCGCCCGGACCGCGTTGTCCTGATCGCGAACTTCATCCCCTTGCAGTTTCCCAGTTCCGGCCCGAACTTCTGGAAGTTCGACGACAACGTGCTGTACGAAATCATGGTGGACAACACCGGGGATGCGGTCGAGGACGTCACCTACCAGTTTCGCTTCACCACCACGGTTCGAAACCCCAACACCTTCCTGTACAACACCGGCGTCGTGACCTCGCTGGATGACCCGGACCTCAATGTCCGTCAGTCCATGTCGGTGACGCGCGTGAATGGACCGCGACGCTCGGGTCAGGCCAGCCTGCTGGGCCAGGGCCTGAACGTGATGCCGGCCAACGTCGGGACGGTGTCCATGCCCGACTACAACGGCTTCATGCTTGGTTCAGGCGTGCAGACGCTGACCAATGGCGCCCGCGTGTTCGCCGGGCCGCGCGATGAGGGCTTCTACGTGGACCTCGGTGCCACGTTCGACCTGCTGCAGCTGCGTTCGCTGGTCACCGGCCGCGGTCGCCCGATCGACAGTCTCGCTGGCTACAACGTGCACACCGTCGCCATCGAGGTTCCGATCGAAGCCCTCACACGGACCGGAACCCGCTCCAGCAGCGCTGCGGACCCGAATGCCACCATTGGCGTCTGGTCGACGGCGAGCCGCATGGCCGTGACCTCGCGGACCAGCGCCGGGCAGACGCACGCCGGCGACTGGGTGCAGGTGTCCAGACTTGGGAACCCGTTGGTGAACGAAGTCGTGCTCCCGGTTGGCGCCAAGGACTTCTTCAATGGCCTCGAACCCACCGGTGATGGGGCCGCGCTGAACTTCGTGACGCACCCCCTGCTGCCGCCGCTGATGGAGGCGCTCTTCCAGGTGAGCACGCCCCCGACGCCGCGCAACGATCTGGTCACGATCTTCCTGACCGGGATTCCCGGCCTGAACCAGATCGGCACCAACCCGCGGCCGTCCGAGATGCTCCGGCTCAATACCGCCATTCCTCCAGCGGCCAGGCCGTTCCGCCTTGGTGTGCTCGGTGGAGACCTGGCCGGCTTCCCGAATGGCCGCCGTGTCGGAGACGACGTCGTCGACATTGCCTTGCAGGCCATGGCCGGAGCCACCCCGCTCACGCCAGGCTTCGTGCGCTCGCCGAATAGCGGGATCGGCGACGGCGTCGAGCAGAACGACCGTCCGTACCTGGACGTCTTCCCGTTCCTGACGACTCCTCACCCGGGTCGTGAAAACGGCGACGAGCCGAGGCTCCGCAGCGTGCGGTAGCGCCGGCACGCGGTGTTCCGGCGATGGCCCTCCAGGTCATCGCCGGGTACCGCTGCTGTCCGGTGCCAGAACCGTCCGAGCCGGCCGCCTGCGGCCAGAAGGAAGACCCCTCATGACTGTCCGGATTCTCTCGTGCGTCGGAATCGCCGCCCTTGTCGGCGCCGGCCTGGTGCTCACCCTGCGTGGCGCAGACGAAACCGCCTCGCGTGCGGCCGCACCTGCATCAGGCCCTCTCGTCCCATCTGCGACGACGGCGCGCGCGGAGCTGGAGCGTGCCGTGGCAGGTGCGCGTGCCGGACTGCGTGACGCGCCCCTGAACCCGGCGGTGGCCATCACGCTGGCCGAGGCCCTGCTGCGCCTGACCCGCGTCACGGGCAACGGTGGTCTGGCACTGGAGGCAGAAGCGGCGCTGACGCGAGTGCTGAAGGACGAGCCGCTGGAGTACGGCGCCCGCCGGATGCTTGCCGCGGTCTACCTGTCCGAACACCGGTTTGACGACGCCATCCGCGAGGCCGAGCGGTGCCGGACGATGCAGCCTCGCGACAATTGGCCCAATGGGGTACTCGGCGATGCCCATCTGGAGCGCGGCGAGTACGACGAAGCCTTCACCGCCTTCGACCGGATGCTCGCACAGCGTCCGGACGCGGGGGCCTATGCTCGTGCCTCGTACGCGCACGAGCTGCAGGGCGACCGGCCTGGAGCGGTGCGGCTGATGCAGATGGCGACCGAGGCCTCGGCCCCGCAGGATGTGGAGGCACGGGCCTGGTATCACGCGCAGACGGGCCATCTGCTGCTCGACGCGGGCCAGATCACGGACGCCCGGCGCGAATTCACGCACGCGGACTTTCTCTTCCCGGGTCACCCGTTCGCGCTTGAGGGACTTGCGCGGGTCGACGTGGCCGATGGTCAGCTGGACGCGGCGCTCAGACGGGTGGACACGCTGCTCGCGTCGTCGCCGACACCGGGCGCTGCGGCGCTGGCCGGGGACATTCTGGCGGCACTGGGCCGCCCGGAGGACGCCGAGACGCAGTACCGCCTGGCGGAGGCCGCCTGGCGCGGTGACGCGCCCGAACCATCGCGCCTCGCACGGTTCCTCGCGGAACGGGGCAGGCGTCTGGACGATGCCGTCCGCCTGGCCCTCGACGGAGGACGGCGCGACATCTTCACCGAGGACGCCCTTGCGTGGGCCTACTTCCGGACGGGACAGCTGGACAAGGCCCGCGCAGCGTCGGCCCGCGCGCTCCGCACGGGCACGCGTGACCGCGTGATTCGCTATCACGCGGGCGCCATCGCACATGCGGCTGGCGACACGGGGTCAGCCCGCCGCCTGCTGCAAGAGGCACTCGACGGAGCGCCCCGCTTCGACCTGATTGCTGCGCCGGCCGCCCAGAGACTGCTGGGCCTGCTGACGGACGCTCCCGGTGCGACCACGTCGCCCGAGGTGCAACGGATGGCTCAGCGGTGAGCGGCGATCGGCGGATGTCACGCGTCTGGCGGACGGCCAGGCGCCTGCTGGTCATCGCGGTTCTCGCAGTCTGCGTCCAGGACGCAGCGCCCGCAGTGGCGCATCCACTGGGCACCGCTGAGGTGCGGGTGCGCGTGTCGGGCGTTGACGTGGAGGTGGCCCTGACGGCCGACGCCGAGTCGCTGCGGCTGAAGCTCGAGGCGCTGGATCGCGGAACGGGGCAGCCGACACCGATGGGCGCCGTCACCGACCCGCGCGCCAGGGCCGTGCTGGCCAGAGGCACGACGCTCCTGGAGCAGATCGATCTCAGGTCTGGTGATATCCCGGTGACCCTTGCCATCGAGGGAGCCACGCTGACGCCGGACGGACAGCTCACGGTGCAATTGCGTGGTCACCTGCGGGACGCCGCAGCCGCCGTCACGTGGCGGACCACACTCTTCCTCGGTTCGTACCCGGTTGTCTCCACCCAGGATGGAGAGGCAGAGCGCGTCGAGTGGCTGCAGGGTGGACAGCGCGGAACCGCTCTCATGGTGACGTCGTCGGAGGGCATGGCGAGCAGCGCAGCCGGCAGTACAGCAACCAGCACGACGGCCCGGGGCATCTGGCGGTATGTCGCCCTCGGCTTCACCCACATTGTGCCGAAGGGGCTGGACCACATCCTGTTTGTCGTGGCGTTGTTCCTGCTGGCACGGGGCAGGGGGGCCGTGCTGGCCCAGGTGACGGCGTTCACCGTTGCGCATTCCATCACGCTCGGTCTGTCAGTCAGCGGCGTCATCGCCCTCCCGACGACCGTGGTCGAGCCACTGATTGCCCTGTCCATCGCCTATGTGGCCGTGGAGAACCTGGTCACCACGCGGCTCAGCGCCTGGCGCCTGGCGCTGGTCTTCGCCTTCGGGCTGCTGCATGGCCTCGGCTTCGCCGAGGCGCTGGGGGGCCTTGGGCTTCGGGGCCTGGACCTGCTGACCGCCCTTGGCAGCTTCAACCTCGGCGTCGAGCTCGGTCAGCTGACGGTGATTGCCGTGGTTGCCGGCCTGGTGGCCGTCTCCCGGGTCAGCCCCGAGCGCTACCGGGCCCTCATCGTGGAACCCGTCTCACTCGCCATTGGTGCCGCCGGCATCTTCTGGACCGCCGAGCGACTTCTGTAAGCTGAGAGTGGAACATGAGACAGACCCGCGCATACCTGTTCCCTTCAGCGTTGCTGGTCCTGGGCCTGCTGCTATTGCCAGCCTCATCCAGCGCCGAGCCATGTGCAGACCTCTCCGGGCGCGTGCTTGACCAGACCGGGCTTCCGTTGCCGGGTGTTGCCGTGGACGTGCGTCGCAACGGCACGCGCGTGGACGAGGCGCTGTCCGGCGCGGATGGCCGCTATCGCACGGTGTGTCTCGCACCGGGTCCGGCGACCTTGTCGTTCCGCCTGATCAACTTTGCCTCCACCAGCCGGACGGTCTCTGTGGCCGTAGCAGGGACCACCCTTCCTCCCGTGGTGTTGCCACTGGCGATCAATGCAGACGTGACGGTGACGGGTCCCCGCACGTTCCGGAACCTTGCCGAGCTGGGCAGCTCGCGTGACGGCCTGATCGGGGTGGCGTCCGCCGCCAGCGAAGGCTTCGTCACAGCCGCGCAGCTTGCGGATCGTCCGCTCCTGCGGACGGGCGAGATGCTGGAGACGGTGCCTGGCCTGGTCGTGAGCCAGCACAGCGGTGAGGGGAAGGCCAATCAGTACTACCTGCGCGGCTTCAACCTGGACCACGGCACGGACCTGTCGCTGCAGGTAGCTGGCACTCCCGTGAACCTGCCGACGCACGCGCATGGGCACGGCTATGCGGACCTCGGCTTCCTCATTCCCGAACTGGTCAGTGGCATCCAGTTCCGGAAAGGGAGCTACTCGGCCGAAGACGGTGACTTCTCGGCGGCCGGTGCCGCCGCGATCAGCTACACCAACACGGTGGAACGCGCGTTCGTGAACATGGACGCCGGGCAGGGCCGCTGGCGACGCATGGTGGCCGCGGCGTCGCCGGCTCTGGCGGGCGGGCACCTGCTGGGTGCCGTCGAGGTGACCCGGAACGACGGTCCCTGGGTTCGCCCGGACAGCTACGCCCGCGTCAATGGACTGCTGCGGTTCAGTCGGGAGGCGCGCGGAAACAGTCTGGCCATCACCGCCATGACGTACCGCGGTCGCTGGAATGCGACGGACCAGATTCCGGCACGCGCCGTCACCTCCGGCGCCCTCTCGCGGTTCGGCGCTGTCGACACGACAGGCGGTGGCCAGTCGCACAGGCACGGCCTGGTTGTGGATGCGCAACGGGCCGGCGCCCGCAGGGACCTGCGCATGACGGCCTTCGCGCTGAGGTACGGCATGGACCTCTTCTCCAACTTCACCTACTTCCTGGACAACCCTGTGGATGGCGACCAGTTCGAGCAACAGGACCAGCGATGGGTGATGGGGGGGCGGGTGGTGGAGCGCCGGCTGCACACCTGGCAGGGTCGCGCGGTCGAGACCGCCTTTGGCGCGGAACTGCGCCGCGACGCCATTGGCGCCGTGGGTCTCTATCGCACCCGCGCGCGCCAGCGCCTGTCGACCGTGCGCGAGGACGCTGTGGGCCAGACGTCCGGTGCCGGGCATGTGCAGAGCGAGGTCTCCTGGGCGCCACGGCTGCGGACGGTGCTGGGCCTGCGTGCGGATCTCTATCGCTTTGGCGTGACGAGCAACACGGCGCGCAACAGCGGCACTGCCGGTGCCGGACTGGTCAGTCCGAAGGCGGCACTCATCGCGGGCCCGTGGCGCGGCACGGAGGTGTACCTGAACGCCGCCACCGGCTTTCACAGCAATGACGCCCGAGGTGCCACCATGCAGGTGGACCCGGAGTCGGGCGAGCCTGCCGAGCGTGTCAGCCCGCTGGTGCGGGCGCGATCGGCTGAGGTGGGTGTACGCGCCAACGGCCTGTCGCGGGTGCACATGGCCGTCTCACTCTGGACACTTGGCCTCGACTCGGAGCTGCTGTTTGTCGGTGACGCTGGCACGACGGAGGCGTCAAGGCCGAGCGTGCGTCACGGTATCGAATGGAGCACCTACGCACGGCTGGCGCCCGGACTGCTGGTCGACGCGGACCTGGCATGGTCCCGCGCGTCGTTCTCCGATGATCAGGTGGCGAACCGCATCCCTGGCTCTGTCGGCCGTGTGGTGTCTGCCGGACTCTCGGCGTCAGGGCGGGGTCTGACCGCATCGCTCCGCGTGCGTCACTTCGGGCCCCGCCCGCTGACCGAGGATGGGGTCGTGCGCTCAGCCTCCACCCTGATGGTCAATGCCGAGGCTGGCTATCAGGTGTCCCGCCGCTCGCGTCTGGTACTGGAGGCCTTCAATCTGTTCGGCTCCCGCGCGAACGATATCGACTACTTCTACGCGTCACGGTTGCCCGGTGAGCCGGAAGCCGGGGTTGACGATCGCCACAGCCACCCGGTCGTGCCGCGCACGTTCCGCCTGAGCCTGCGGCTCGGGCTGTAGGCCCGACGCTAGGCCGTGTGCTGCGCCGCCAGCGCGCCGATGTCCGTGCCGGTAAGCCGGAAGACAGTCCACTCGTCCATGGGCCGTGCGCCCAGGCTCTTGTAGAACGCAATGGAGGGCGCATTCCAGTCCAGGACGGACCACTCCATACGCCCGCAGTCCCGCTCGACCGCAATCTGCGCCAGCCGCGCCAGCAACTGCTTCCCGAAGCCGTGGCGCCGCCACTCGGGCTTCACGAACAGGTCTTCGAGATACAGCCCCCGTTTCGCGAGGAAGGTCGAGAAGTTGTGGAAGAAGATGGCATAGCCCACGACCTCGTCGCCCAACCGCCCGAGCAGGACTTCGGCGGCCGGTCGTGGTCCGAAGAGCACCTCGGACAGCGCCACCTCGGTCGCGATAACCTCGTGGGAGAGCTTCTCGTACTCGGCAATCTGGCGGATGAGGTCGAGAACCACCGGCACATCGGCCGGTGTGGCGGGATCAATCCGGAAGTGGGGCACAGACATGATTCGTATCTTCGTCACTGGCGGCACATTCGACAAGACCTATGACGAGCGCACCGGCAAGCTGTCGTTTGGCGAGAGCCATCTGGTCGAGATGCTCACCCTGGGCAGGTCGAAGGTCGAGGTGTCGGTGCGAACGCTGATGATGATCGATAGCCTCGACATGACTGACGCCGACCGAGCCCTCATTGCAGACCAGTGCGTCCGCTGTGACGAGTCACGGATTGTCATCACCCACGGCACCGACACGATGGTCGAGACCGCCGGCGCGATTGCGAC
This sequence comes from Acidobacteriota bacterium, assembly GCA_021731095.1. Classification (GTDB taxonomy): domain Bacteria; phylum Acidobacteriota; class Vicinamibacteria; order Vicinamibacterales; family UBA2999; genus JAKFYA01. The sequence continues at coordinate 15,579 of JAKFYA010000402.1, forward strand.
GCGCGCGACGGGCAAGACCGTGGTCCTGACCGGAGCGCTCGTGCCCTATGCCTTCGGCAGCTCGGACGGCCTGTTCAATCTCGGCAGCGCCTTGAGCTTCGCCCAGGTGCTGCCGCCCGGCGTGTATGTCGCCATGAACGGTCGCGCGTTCCCGTGGGACCGCGTGAAGAAGAACACGGCGACGGGCGTGTTCGAAGAGGTGCCGGGCCGCTAGCGCCCGGTCAGCCGCGAGAGCCAGCTGCGCTTGACGGCCGAGCCCCCGGCCTCGTTCCTGATGCGGCCTGACAGCCAGAACCAGCCCGACAGAATGTTGCCCGCCTGCGGCTGGGAGGGGAGCAGCACCGGATCGATGACCACATCGAACGTGCCGCCCAGCGTGTCGACCAGGGCCCACCAGTAGGGAGTGCCGGTCACACTGTTGCGTCGCTCTGCCGCGGCAATGACGTGTCCCACGAACAGCGCATGCGGTTCCGGGGGCTCGACGGGACGGCCCTCGGGTGAGATCAGGCCAGAGGGAATGAAGGCCCGCGACTCGAAGCTGAGGCCCTCTGTCGTGCGGGCCACCTCATAGGCGGCCTCGTCGGCGTACACCGAGACCTGCTGCGCGAAGGCCGCCATCTGCAGTGTCACGAGCGCCGGCAACGTCAGCCCGGCATAGCTGCTGGCATCGGGACAGTCGAAGACGAACGGGTAGTCGCCACCGGTGGCCGAGCCGTCCGGCGGATTGGCCCAGGCGAGGAAGGTGGCGTCGAGGGGCGTGTGCGTCGGGCGGGTGACGCGCGCTTCGAGACCGGCCTGCACTGTCGACTGGCCCGAGAAGTGGGGATTCATCCCCATGGCGTCGCCCTTGCGTGTGAGCTGCAGCCAGAGCTGCTCCCCGCTGGGGGGCGCCCACCGCAGGTACTGCCCGCCCTCGGCATTGATGGTGTCGGCGCGATCGGCGACGCGGCTGGCCAGGGCGGCGAGATCTTCGCCCGTGCTCACCGCGAAGCCGATGGCCGAGAACTGACTTGGCATGCCGTGATGTTAGTTGCCCTTGTCTTCCTTTGCCATGAGCTGCACCCGGATGCCGTTCGGGTCGTAGACGAAGACCGACCGTGAATTGGCGCCGTCGCCTTCCACCTTCACGCCAGGAAGGGCCTTCCGGATCGCTGCAGCTGTCTCGGGCGCATTGAAGCGTTCGATGCCGATGGCAAAGTGCCCCAGGCGGTTCTTCTTCTCCGCGTCCACCTGGCTGGTGCCGCTGTCGAGGCTGATCCAGCCACCGTCACCGGGCAGCACCACGCTGTGGATGTCCTTGGTGAACTGGTGCTGGAATTTCGCGCCCAGCAGCTTGCCATAGAAGGTCTTCGACTCGTCCATGTTGTTCACCACGATGTGGACGTGGTTGATCGTGCGGGCGCGCACCGGGTCGTCGGCCGACTGGGCGTTCGCGGCGGCGGCTGGCGCCAGCAGCATCAGGAGCCCCTGCACAAGCTGGCGTCGGTTCACGGTGCCGCGGTCGTACTGGTTCATCAGGCTGTCGAGCGGATTCATGGCGTCTCCTGTGGCAGGGGCGCGCCGGAACGGCGGCGGGCGCCACAGCATACTGCCAGTCGCGTGATTGTGCGCCCTGCGGCCGCTGTCAGATGACAGTGCCGCCGCAGCTCGACCCTGCCCCGGCCGTGCACCCGAAGCAGTGCGGACCCACGGCTACGGCGCGTCCGGCAAGCGTCTCGACCGTGGCGTCCAGGATGCTGCGTGGGGACGGCGCCGTCAGGCCCAGCTCCACCATCTGGTTGAAGTCGCAGTCGTAGAGCTGCCCATCCCAGCCCACCGAGAGGGTGGTCCGGCACATCAGCCCGTCCAGTGTGGCCGGATTGAAGGCGCCGACCAGGCGGGCCATGTAGGGTTCAAGGTTGTCCGAGTCGATCAGGAACTGCAGGAAGCGGCTGATGGGCATGTTCGTCATCGTGTACAGCCGGTTGAAGCAGACACCGTGACGACGCAGCAGGTCGCGCTTCCACTCTGCCTCGAGTGAGGGCTGCGAGCCGGGCAGAAACGCGCCAGCCGGATTGGTCATCAGGTTGAGGACCAGGCCAGAGCCCTCCACGCCATAGCCGAGCGCGTTGAAGGCGCGCAGGGCCTCGATGGAGTCCTCGAAGACGCCGTCACCCCGCTGGGCGTCGGTCTGACGGGCGGCGATGGAGGGCAGCGACGCCACCACCTCCACCTGATGCCCGGCCAGGAACTGCGGCAGGTTGCTGTAGGCCGGCAGGCGCGTGATGGTCAGGTTGCAGCGGTCGATGACATGCCGGCCTGCGGCTCGGGCGCGGGTGACGAGCTCACGGAAGCGCGGATGCAGCTCCGGTGCCCCGCCGGTGATGTCGAGCACCGGGATGTCCGTGCGCTCGAGAAAGGCCAGGCATGCGTCCACGACGGCGTCGGACATCACCTCGGTCCGGTCCGGTCCGGCATCCACATGGCAGTGGCGGCACGCCTGATTGCACCGCTTGCCGACGTTGACCTGCAGCGCGGCTGGCGCCGAGGCCGTCAGCAGGCCGGCCGCGTCCCCGAACGAACGGGCCAGTGGCAGCGCCGCCAGGCGCGCCCGCTGCTCGGCAGGGCTGGCCAGCGGGTGTCGTGAGTTGACCAGCGTCAGCAGGCCCACGTGCCGGCCTGTCGTGTCATCCCGACATCTCTCACATCGACACCTTGTCGATCCGGTTGCGCATCTGCACCCCGTGCACCAGTGACGCGCCGCCGCGAATGGCCGCTGCCACGTGAACCGCCTCGGTCATCTGCTCGGGTGTGGACCCCTTCTCGAGGCTGGTGGTGGTGTAGGCGTCGATGCAGTACGGGCACTGCACGGCATGGGCGACGGCCAGCGCGATGAGGGCCTTCTCGCGCTCGGTCAGCGCGCCTTCCTTGAAGACGGCACCGTACCACTCGTTGAACTTCTGCCAGAGCTCTGGCGACTCCTTGCCCATGTCGGCAAAGCGTGCCAGATCCTTCGGGTCGTAGTAGTGGTCCACGGTGGGTCCTCGGGAAAGCCGAACGGGCGAGTAGCGGCCTAGGGTGTGCGGCCCGTGGCCTCTGCCACAGACAGCACCTCGAGTGGGCCGAGGTTCAGCGCGCGCAGCCTGGCCTCGACGGCCGAACGGTCGCCAACCACCAGCACCAGCATCTGCGCCGGCTGGATGTAGCGCGCAGCTGCCTTCTGCACCTGCGCGGCCGTGACCGCCCGCACACCGGGAATGTACTGCCGGAGCGTGCTGTCGGGGAGGCCATAGATGAACAGGTCCTCCATCTTGCGCGAGAGCTGCGTGGTGGTCTCGAACTCGGAGGGGTAGCCCAGCGTCAGGTTGTCTCTGGTGCGCTGCAGTTCCTCCGCAGGAACGGGTGTGCCGATGCCGGTCAGTTCCTTCAGGATCTCCTGTACGGACTCGGCTGTCTTGTCGGTCTGCACGTTGGCGGCGGCAACGAAGGCGCCAGCCACGCGGCGCATGTCGAACGCGGACGACGCGCCATAGGCATAGCCATGTTCCTCGCGGAGGTTCAGATTCAACCGTGAGCTGAACGAGCCGCCGAGCATCGTGTTCAGGACGTCCAGCGTATGGAGGTCCGGTGTGGAGCGCGCCGCGCCCACCCACCCGACGCGCACCATGGACTGCGCGGCTCCGGGTTTGTCGACCAGCACGAGGCGGCGACCGGTCAGCTGCGGTGGCACCGGCAAGGTGGCGGCTCTGGCCCCGGTGCCCTTCCACCCGCCAAAGTGCTTCTCGAGCAGGGGCAGCAGCGCGGGGGCCTTCACGTCGCCCACCACAATCAGCGCGGCGCGGGACGGCACGTACTGGGCCGCGTGGAAGGCCTTCAGGTCGGCCACGGTGAAGCCGCGGACTGTCTGCTCCGTGCCCATGGCGCCGGTGCCATAGCGGTGCGTGCCGAAGACCTGACGGGCGAACGCCGTGCCGGCGATGGAGGACGGCTCATCGCGCGCCTGCAGGAGCGAGGTCAGGCGCTCCTGCCGCAGGCGCTCCAGATCGGCTGCGGCAAACGCTGGCCGCAGGACCATGTCGGCCAGCAGCGGCAAGGCGGCGCCGAGACGACCGATTGGGACGTTCAGTCGAACCGCGGTGGCGTCGAACGAACTGGTCGTGGCCAGCGTGGCGCCGAGACCCTCGACGGCATCGGAAATCTCGAGCGCCGAGCGACCGCCTGCGCCTTCGTCCAGCATCCCGGCTGTCAGGTTCGCCAGACCGAACTTGCCAACCGGGTCGTCGGCGGAGCCCGAGCGCAGCGTCACATTCACCTGCACCAGCGGCACCTTGTGCGACTCGACCAGCCAGACCGCCAGGCCATTCGACAGCGTGTGGTGCCCGATGGTTGGCAAGGTCAGCGCCGGCGGCGCACCCGGTCTGGGAGGCGTGGTTCGATCGGGCTGCTGGGCGTGCAGGGTCGGCATGGTGGCGACCAGGGTCGCCACGAGCAGGAGGCACAGGGCGACTCGATCACGGCAGGTCACTTGGTCTCCTTCTGCGGTTCCACCACCAGCTCCACGCGGCGGTCGACGGCCAGCCAGGTGGCAACGGCGCGCTGGATATCCATCGGCGTCAGGGCCTGGTAACGCGCCAGGTCGCGCGAGAAGTAGTCCGGGTCGCCGGTGTAGGTGAAGTAGGCGTTGAGCTGTTCCGCCTTGCCCCGGTAACTGCCTACGCGCTCCATGGCGCGGTAGAACGACGCCTCGATCTGGTTCACGGCGCGTTGCAGTTCGCGCGGGTCGGGCGCCTGGCGCCTGAGCTTCTCGAGTTCCTCGTCGACGACCGTCAGGATTTCAGCTGTGGTGTGGCCCGGGCGCGCGGTGCTGACAATCTGGAAGGCGCCACCGAGCGTGCGGCTGTCCTGATACGCGCCCACGTCCTGGGCGATCTGTGTGTCGAACACGAGCCGCCGGTAGAGGCGGGAATTCTTGCCGTCGCTGAGGATGGCGGCGGCGACATCAAGGGCTGCGTCATCAGGCCCGAACCGCTTCGGTGACAGCCAGCCCAGGTAGAGCCGCGGCAACTGGACCTTGTCGGTGATCGTTTTGCGCTGCACCCCGGTCAGCGTCGGCTCGGGCACCGACAGTGGCGGCACGGGCGTGCCCCGCGGGATCCCACCGAACCACTTCCGCACCAGCGTCTCGGCCCTGGCGAACTCGATGTCACCCGCCACCACCAGGCTCGCGTTGTTCGGCACGTAGTAGCGCTTGAAGAACTCGACGACATCCTCGTAGCTGGCCGCCGTGAGGTCTTCCATGTAGCCGATGACGGGCCAGTTGTAGGGATGGCCCGCGGGGAAGAGCATCCGGTCCATCTCGACCGACGCATTGCCATACGGCTGATTGTCGTAGCTCTGGCGACGCTCGTTCTTCACCACATCACGCTGTCCATCGACACGGGCGGGAGACATGGCGGGCAGCAGGAAGCCCATCCGGTCCGACTCGAGGAAGAGCGCCAGCTCGAGGGCGTTCGAGGGCACATCTTCGTAGTAGTTGGTCCGATCGTTGGTCGTGGAGCCGTTGTTGCTGCCACCGGCCGACTCAAGGAGGGCGTCGAACTGCCCCTCTTTCACGTGCTCGGAGCCCTCGAACATCAGATGCTCGAAGAGGTGCGCAAAGCCGGTACGGCCCGGCTTTTCGTGGGCGGAGCCGACGTGGTACCACATGTTGACCGACACGATCGGCACCGTCCGATCCTGGTGGAGGATGACGGTGAGGCCATTGTCGAGGGTGAACACCTTCACCGGCACGTGCGGCGCCGCAGGTGCCTGGGCGCGCCCGGGCATCGACGCGAGGCCGAGCAGGAGAAGGCAGGACAGGGCCAGACGTCGGCCGGCGCTCAAGAGGACCATGCGCCCAATTTACACCTGAGAGGGTAGAATTCTGTCTTCTATGACGCCACTGGTCGCCGTCGTGATGGGCTCATCCTCCGACTGGGAGACGATGAAACATGCGGTCGACGTGCTGGAGCGGTTCGGTGTTCCGCACGAGCGGCACATCGTGTCGGCCCACCGCACGCCGGTCTGGCTGGCCGAGTTCGCCTCAGGTGCCGAAGAGCACGGCCTGGAAGTGATCATTGCCGGCGCCGGTGGTGCAGCCCATCTGCCAGGCATGGTGGCGGCCCACACCACGCTGCCGGTGCTGGGCGTGCCGGTGCAGAGCGCCGCGCTGAACGGCCTTGATTCACTCCTGTCCATCGTGCAGATGCCCGGTGGCGTGCCCGTGGCCACGCTGGCCATCGGCAGGGCCGGTGCGACCAACGCCGGGCTGCTCGCGGTCTCCATTCTTGCGGGCGCCCGTCCGGAGCTCCGGACAAAGCTGCGGGCATTCCGGGCCGAACAGACCGAGCGGGTGCGTCAGGAACGTCTCCCGTGAGCACCGGCGCGATTCCGCCAGGCTCCACGCTTGGCGTGCTGGGCAGCGGTCAGCTCGGCCGCATGTTTGCCATTGCGGCGCGCGAGATGGGTTACCGCGTGCACACGTTCTCGCCCGATGGCGATTCCCCGACAGGCCAGGTTGCCGACGTGGAAATAGCCGCCGCCTGGCACGACCTGGACGCACTGCGCGCCTTCGCGCAGCAGGTGTCGGTGGTGACCCTCGAATTCGAGAACGTGCCTCTGTCCGCCATCGAGGCCATCGAGGCCTTCGTGCCTGTCCGTCCCAACGGGCAGGCGCTGCACACCACGCAGCAGCGGGTTCGCGAGAAGACCTTCCTGGCCGAACACGGCTTTCCGACGGTGCCGTTTGCAGGAGCCACCACGCTGGACGAGCTGTGGGCGGCGGTCGCCAGCATCGGCACGCCGGCCGTGGTGAAGACGGCGGCCTTCGGCTATGACGGCAAGGGCCAGCACAAGGTGACGACGCCGGCCGACGTGGCCTTCGTCTGGGACGCGGTCGGCCATCAGGAAGTCATTGTCGAGAAGCTGGTCGATCTGCAGGCGGAGATTTCGGTGGTCGCCGCGCGCGGCGTGCACGGTGAGCAGGTCGAGTACGTGCCGTTCGAGAACCGACACAGCAACCACATCCTGGATGTCACCACGGCGCCCGCCATGGTGCACCCGTGGGTGGCCAAGCGCGCCGTCGAGATTGCGCGCGGCCTGCTGGACCAGTTGCGCTACATCGGCGTGCTCTGTGTGGAATTCTTCGTCACCACCGACGGCGAGCTGCTCGTGAACGAGCTGGCGCCGCGGCCGCACAACTCGGGGCACCTCACCATCGACGCCTGCGTCACCAGCCAGTTTGAACAGCAGGTGCGCGCCGTGTGCGGTCTGCCGCTGGGCTCGACCGAGCTGCTGCGGCCGGCGGCCATGGCCAATCTGCTGGGCGATGTCTGGACGAAGGGCGAGCCGAACTGGGCCGCCGCACTCCGCACGCCCGACCTCAAGCTTCACCTCTACGGCAAGGCCCACCCGCGCCCCGGCCGCAAGATGGGCCACCTGACGGCGCTGGGTGACTCACCCGCGGAAGCACGTGAACGCGCCGTGGCGGCGCGTGACGCGCTGCTCTCCTGATCACCAACCCGCTGCAAGGAGCAGACATTGGCTCGACTACTGTTTGGGGCTGGCGCCATTGGCCGGCCCATCGAACTGCTACAGGCAGCGTTGCTCGGTGCGGGGTATGACCCCAAGGGTACCGACGGACACTTCGGACACGACACACGCAAGGCGGTGGAACGCTGGCAGAAGGGCGCAGGCGCGGCGAAAAGCGGCGCCATCAGTGATACGGAGTGGCGGCAACTGACGGGCGCGCCCGTGCCGTCGGTGGAAGAACGCTGCCTGAGTCTGACCGCCTCCATCGAAGGGCACGGCTACACCATCGCCCAGGGCAACTGGGACGATGCCTGGCTCACCTGGGGCATCGTCCCAGTTGCCCTGGGCGA
>JAKFYA010000302.1 GCA_021731095.1 Acidobacteriota bacterium
CATAGTGCTTGGCCAGGCGTTCGTTCAGGAAGGTGTAGTCGCCGTCGATCAGGGTGACGACGCTCCGGTCCTCCTTCACTACGCTGGCGAAGAACAGCTCGATCTCCTTCTCGAGCGAGCGGCGCAACCCCTCGTCGAAGTTGGGGAAGATGGTCTCGGACGGCATGGCCGCCTTCAGGTTCCGCACCCACAGCCACTGCGAGGCAAAGCTGGTCGTCAGCGACGCGGCCTTCGGGTCGGCCAGCATCCGCCGGACCTGCTGTTCCAGCACCAGCGGCTGGTGCAGGGTGCCCGCCGTTGCCGCGGCCAGCAGTTTCTCGTCCGGCACGCTGCTCCAGAGGAAGAACGACAGCCGGCTGGCCAGCTCCAGGTTGCTGATCCGGTAGGACTTGCCGGCGGCCACGCCCGCCGGCTCGGCCGAGACGCGCAGCAGGAAGTTGGGGTTGACCAGCATGCCGCGGATGCCACGCTCGACGCCGGTCTCGAAATCGCCGTCGGCGCGACCTTGCGTGTAGAGGCCCATCAGGACCTCGGTGTCGTGCGCCGTCAGCGGACGCCGATAGGCGCGGCGGGCCAATCCGCCCAGAATCTGCTTCGCACAGGCCTCGTCGCTCACGGCCGCCGAAGGACGGCACGCGAAGATTCTGCGACGGCTGGGCGTGTCGCCCTTGCCGGCCACGGCAATCGGGCCGGCGATGACGACCCGGTCAATGCCCGGCATGTCCAGCCCCATGCTGTCCTGGGTGCCACGGAGCCGGCCGCCCGTCCGGCCACCCGCCAGGGGCGTCCGGTCATGCTCGATCTTCATCGAGGCAGCCTCCTTGATGAAGGCCACCGTCACCACCTTGGCGCCTGCTTTCACGGGCACCTTGATCGTGTAGAAATCCGGGTCCACACCGGGCATGGCGCCGCCGGCCACATACTCGGCCTGCCCCCCGGGCTTCACATCGAACAGCTTGATCCGGTCGCCGTCGACCGCCACTTCGAACCGGCCCTTGCCGCCGCCCGCCACCTCGACCTTGAACACATAGTCCCCGTCCACCGGGAAGATGTGGCTGATGGCAATGCCTCCGCGCGTGCCGAATGGCATGCCGTCGAGCTGCACGTCCTGCCGGATGTCGTCGCTCACCTTGAAGATGAGCTCGGCCGGCGGGGGCGGGCTGCCCACGGCCGTCCGTGCCACCTTGAGGGCGACCGACAGGTACTGCTCGATGAGGGTCTGCGTGAGCCGGAGGGACGACGCGATGTTGTCGAAGGCCGCCTCGCCACCGCCCGAGTCATCGATGGGCAGCAGTTCGGTGAAGTCCATGTCCAGCGCCAGCACATCGCGCACGGCGTTCTTGTACTCCGTGCGGTTCAGCCGGTGCATCGGCTCGGTGCGGCCCGGGTTCGGACTGAGAGCCGCCTGTCGGTCCAGCTCACCTTCGATGAAGCTGGTCAGCGTCTCATAGCTGGCCGGGTCCGGCCGCGCATTGCCGGGGGGTGGCATCACGCCACCGCGCAGCTTGCGGACCACCTTCTCCCAGACCGCCCCGTTCTGGCCGATGGCCGTGATGTCCTGATTGTCCAGCCGCATCTTGCCCGACTGGCGCCGCTCGTTGTGGCAGCCCACACAGTACTTGTCGAGCACCGCCCGCTGCGTCGCCGGGGAGGGCGCGGACGCGGCCGGAGCGGCCGGGGCCTGGCGCTGCGGCGCGGCCTCCAGCCGGACCATGGCTGTCGCAGCCATGAGAACCAGCGCGCTGGCCAGGGCCACGGGAACCTGCTGAACCTTCATGCGACACCCTCCAGGAAACGGACGGATCGAACCAGGCACACCTGTGCGGAAGGCAGTATTTACAGGCTTTGACGCGAAAAGTCCAGCAGGGAGGCCGGAGGGTGGGGGTACCGCCACGCACGCCGGGGAGTCGTCTGGCTCCCCGGCGCACGTGGAGCAGAACTAGTCGAGCGGCTCGACCTTCACGATGCGCGCGTTGCGCTCGTTGGCGAACCAGACGGCCTTCCTGTTGACCGGATCAATCGTCACCTGCTTGGTGTCGAAGTCCTTGACCGGCATGAGATAGGTCACGATCTCGCCCGTCTTCGGGTCCACCCGGAAGAGGCGGTCGGCCGTGTTGCTCGGCGCATAGACGCGGCCCTGGGCATCGGGCGTCGAGGCCGTATAGGGCGCGGCAAACGGAATCTTCGGGTCGTACTCGGTGAACTTCTCGGTGTTCGTGTCGAACATGCCGATCTTGTCCCCCGTGTACTCGCCGAACCAGTAGCGGCCCTGCGCGTCAATCTTGCCGCGGCGCGGCTGCGCCGCCGGAGTCGGCGTCGGGAAGTACTTGACCGTCTTCGTCTTCACGTCCACGCCCACGATGGCTGACATGCCGAAGTCGGTAATCCAGGGGTTACCCTTCGGGTCCACCGCGATCTCGTAGCCCGAGTGCGGACCCTTGGGGATGTTCGACGCCTTGGTCCAGTCGAACTCCCAGTCCACTGCGGCCGTCTTCGGGTCGATGCGGTAGAAGGTGGCGAACCCCGACCAGATCTTGCCGTCCGGACCAATTGACATGAACTGCGTGGACGGCTTGCCCGCGTAACCGGTCGTCGGCACGAAGGTCTTCGTCTTCACGTCGAACTTGTGGATCAGGCCGAAGTGGCCGGGCACCGTGTCGTCCGTCGTGGGAAACCAGGGATTGCCCTCCCGGTCGACCTGGACATCGCTGGCGCCAGCGAACTTGTGGTGGGACGTGGCCGGCAGCGGGCGAATCGCGTACTCGGTGAAGACACCGGTCTTCGGATCCATCTTGCCAATCCACGGGCGGCTCTGGTCCGTGTACCAGGGGGTGCCGTCCGGCGCCACGTCCATGTCGTGGGCCACGGTGTCCTTCCGGGGCATGTCGTACTGCGTGATGATCACCCGCGTGCCCTTCCCCTTCGGACGGGGCAGCAGGTTGAACGTGGCCGGCAAGGGACGTCCACCGCTCTGGTTGATGGTCGCCAGGTACTTGCCCAGCTCGACCTTGTTGGCGCCGGGCACATAGCCCCAGTTCGGGTTCTTCTCGACCGAGGCGAGATACTGCTCGTTGTCGTCGAACTGCGCGCGACCACGACCTTCGGTGCCGGCAATGGTGCCGTCCGGGTAGTAGCGCTGCATGCGGTTGATGACATTCACGAACTGCTCGGCGTTGTGGCGCGACTTGAGCACCCGCTCGAGCGAGTGGCAGTAGGTGCAGCTGGCAATCTGCTTGATGACCAGCGCCTTCTCGGCCGGCGTGCCGGGAACCGAGGTGATCCATTCCACGGAGGTGACCTGCGACGAGATGTCGCGGGCCTTCTGCAGCTTCAGGTCCAGCGTGGTCCCCTTGCCGGCCGTCACGTCGACCGTTGGCGCGGCTTCGACCAGATCAAAGCCGACGGCGCGGATCTTCAGGGCGTATTTGCCCGCCTCTTTCAGGTGGGTCCGCGGAAAGCTGTACTTGCCCTGGGCGTCACTGACGACGGTCACGTCGTAGTTGGCCCCTTCGCGACGTGCCGTCACCAGCACGCCTTCCATCTTGCCCTCTTCCTGGGAGCTGATCACCCCACCCAGTGCCTCGCCACCCTGGGCCGAGACCACGGGACGCCCAACCCACATCATCGCCGCGCACACCAGCGCGCCTGCCGCCACCACGATTCCCTTGCGCATCCATGCCTCCACGTTCGTCAACGCCAGGTCACGGCGTTGTGGCTTCCGACGTACGATCACCTGACCACGGCTGCCAATCCTACATCTGCAGCGACAACCGCGGCGACTGTCACCTCCGAGGACCCACGAATGCCGACCGTACTCATCACCGGCGCCAGCCGAGGGCTGGGCCTGGAATTCACCCGCCAGTACTCCGCCGACGGCTGGCGCGTGCTGGCCGCCTGCCGCACCCCTGCGACCGCGCGCGACCTGTCCGCACTGGCTGCCGCATCCGACGGCCGCATTACGGTGCACCCGCTGGATGTGGAAGACCATGCCAGCATCGACCGCCTCGCCACCGCCCTGGCGACCGTCCCGCTTGACCTGCTGCTCAACAACGCCGGCAGTGCGGGCGCGCCGGCACCGGGCGAGTCCCGCGCGCCATCCGGGTTCGGCCAGTCCCGGTACGACGACTGGCTGACGATGTTCCGGGTGAACGTGATGGGGCCGATGAAGATGGCCGAGGCGTTTGCCCCGCATCTCGAGGCGGGGCCGGGCGGCACCATCGCGACCCTGTCCAGCATGCTCGGGTCCATGACCCAGAACGCGACCGGCGGCGTGTATGCCTACCGGGCCACCAAGGCTGGCGTGAACGCGGTCATGAAGTCGATGTCCATTGATCTGGCACCACGCGGCATCACGGTCGTCACGCTGCACCCGGGCTGGGTTCGCACGGATATGGGCGGTCCGACGGCACCACTGGACGTCGCCACCAGCGTCGCGCAGATGCGCGACACGATTGCGGCCGTGACACCCGAGACCTCAGGACGCTTCCTCCTCCACGACGGCACACCCCTTCCCTGGTAGCCGGACGGCAGGCGGGTTCCGGGCACCTCACGGCGTCCGGAACCCCACCGCGGTCACGAGGGGCGCCGGGTGTCAGCCGCGCGCTGCACCAACGCTCCACCGGTCGCGCGCCGGTTGAGCGTCTCGCCGAAGGACCCGGTGCCCTGGGGCGTATCGAACCGCAGGTTCAGCAGCCGCGGGTCGCTGGCCGGCATGTGGAGCGACACGGTGACCCCGTCCAGCTTTCGCCGCTCTTTCGGATCGTCGAGATAGCGCTCTTCGGCATCCAGCACCGTGACCTGCGGTCTGAGGGCATCCGCGCCCTCGGCGACTGCCGTCATTTCCACCTTGATCCGTGCCTCAATCACCGTCGCCGAATACGGGCGAACCACTCCCTTGCGGTCGACCACGGACTGGCGCACCCGGAGCACACCCTCGCCGTTCGGCTCCAGCATGAGCTCCACGTTCCGCACCTGCGACGCCCCCCGACCCCAGACCTCGGTGTCCAGGTCTCCGCCCAGGGACACCTTGTATTCAGGCGCCTTCCACGCGCCCGACAAGGCGGCGGACGGATTGCTGATGGAGACCTGCGTCACAGCCGCCCTGCTGGCGGCGCCCAGGGATACCAGGCCAGTCATGGCCACCACAAGACCGGTGGCCGCCCACGTCATGAAGCGGTGTGTGTTCAACATGTCTGAGTAACCTCCTGTTCTGAGGCGAAGTGGGTTCCGGCCGCTTGCTGCCTGCTCTCGGCTGCTTTGACGAGGGACCCCGGAAAAAAGTCGGGGCGGCGGTTTGGGCTAGAATCTGCCCATCCACAGGGTCTTTCCGGCATGACATTCCGAACCACCATCGTTCTCGGCACCACCGTGCTCGCGCTGCTCCTCGCCGCCGGCGCACCCACCCGCGCCCAGCGCGGGGGCGTGTTCCAGGGCTCGGCCGATGACCCGGCCATCCGGTACAGCGCCGGACCACTCGATAACGTCGTCGACCGGCTCAACAAGCGGCTGGAAGCCGGCGAGGTGAAGCTGACCTTTCAGGGCCGCAGCGGCTACCTGACGTCCCTGCTTGAAGCGCTCGACATCCGCCCCGATGCCCAGATGCTGGTCTATTCCGCGACCAGCCTGCAGGCATCGCGCATCCGCGAGCACAACCCGCGCGCGCTCTTCTTCAATGACCAGGTGGCAGTCGGCTGGGTGCGTGGTGGCGACCTGCTGGAACTGGTCACTCTGGACTCGAAGCAGGGCGCTGTGTTCTACACCTTCCCGCTGAAGGAGACTGAGCCACAGCGCTTCAAGCGGATGACCACGTGCCTCGGCTGCCACATGTCCGGCGATACGCTGGGCGTGCCGGGCCTGCTCATGTTCAGCACGACGGCCGACTCGGACCGTCGCTACGGCCTCTCCACCTTCACGGACCATCGGCTGCCTGTGGAGCAGCGCTTCGGCGGCTGGTTCGTCACCAGCAACCCCGGCACCATCCGGCACCGCGGCAATGTGGTCACCAGGCTCGCCGACAGGCAGGGCGAACCCATCCAGACGACAGACGGCCTGTACGACGCCGACGGCTACATCACCAATACCAGTGACATCGCCGCCCTGATGGTCTTCTCCCATCAGGCGCACATGTACAACCTGCTCATCAGGGCCGGCTGGGAGGCACGCGCGCTGGACCCGACGCACCACCCGGAAGCCGCGAACGACAAGACGTCCGTCAACCTCATGCTGCGCGGTGTGGCGAACGAAGTGGTCGACTATCTCCTCTATGTCGACGAAGCACAGCTGCCCACGCCGGTGCGGGGCACGACGGGATTTGCCGCGCACTTTGCCGGAGGGGGGCCACGCGACAAGGCGGGGCGCTCGCTGCGCGATCTGGATTTGCAGAAGCGGCTGGCGAAGTACCCGTGCAGCTACCTGATCTATTCGCCGGTGTTCGAACAGTTGCCCGCATCCATCAAGGGGATGATCTACGAGCGGATGTGGCAGGTGCTCTCGGGCGCCGAGCGCGGGCCACGGTACAAGGCCGCGCTGACGCTCGAAGACCGGAAGAATGTCGTGCAGATTCTGCGCGAGACCAAGGCTGACCTGCCGGCGTACTTCAAACCTGTTACGAAGTAACGGTGTACAGTGGGGGCATGACCTCACTGATCCTCATCGTCGGCGCGGGCGTCGCGGTTCTCCTGGCGGCGCTGCTCTTCCGGCGATCAGGCCGGGGCAGCAGTCCCGATCTCGGGACGGTCAGCACCACCTGGCTGTCCGAACAGCGGCTCGGCCCCGGCCGCGACCGCTAGCCTCCTCCAAGCCTGAGGCGCCCCTCAGCTCTCAGTCCTGCGTCACCACACTGTACAGCGAGCTGTGCACCGTGAGCCGGCCTCGCCCCTCGATGAATCCCTGACGCCTGAATTTGTTGATGAAGAAGTTCACCCGGGAACGGGTCGTGCCAATCATCTCAGCCAGCGTCTCCTGCGAGATGCGGGGCAGCAGGTGGGTCGTCTCGCCCTCCTGCCCATAGTTCGCCAGCAGCAACAACGTGCGCGCCAGCCGACGCTCGCTGGAGTTGAACAGGTGGTCGACCAGGTCGGCCTCCACGCGGGCGTTCCGCCGCAGCATGTAGAGGATGAAGCGGCCCGAGAAGTCCGGCTGCTGCTGCAGGAGCCTCGCCATCGTGTCCTTCTCGATGACCAGCACGGTACTGTCGATGGTGGCGGTCGCCGTCGCGATGCGGGTCGCCTGATCGGCCAGCGCTGCCTCACCGAAGAAGTCGCCCGGTCCGAACATCGCGACCACCGCTTCTTTCCCGGTGCGCGAGAGCACGGACAGCTTGATGGCTCCCGCCTGCAGATACATCACGGCATCCGCGGCGCCACCCTGCGAGAACACGCGTTCGCCACGCCTGAACTGCACGATCTGTCTGGTTGCACCGGCAGAATCGAGCCAGGTCTGCACGTGGAACGGCGACGACGACACCTCGCGCGACGCTCTTCTGGGCGGCATGGCTGCGTGATTATCGCACGCACCCACGAACACGCTGGCTAGAGGCGCGCCGTCACCTCAAGGACCAGGCGGACCAGCAGCACCACCGGCGCGCCCAGCGCGATGATGACGAACGGCAGCAGCAACACCGAGCCAAGCAGCGCGAGTCCCTCCGCGCAGGCCCGGCCCACGGATCGTTGTGAGGTCATCCGGCCACCGTACCGCGCTTGTCCTCCTCAGGACTGTGCCATACAGCACAGCCTGGTCAGGCGCGCACTGTCACGATGGCGCATGACCACTTGCCCGCTCTGCACCACACCGGCGCCACCCGGAACCGATGCCACACCGGGCGTGAACACCTCGTGGGTGTGCGTACGCTGCGGCCAGCGCTGGGACACGGTCCGTCTGGCAACCGTGACGGTGTACAAGCGGTTCATGGACACGGAATACTGAGCCGACGGGAACTTCGGTCTGCGGTGATCTCGCGGACGGCCGTTCTCCGCGCGACCCGAGGTGACCAATGCCGCTGAAGTCCTGGTTCGCTGCACGCAGGCGAGTGCCCCCGGCCACGCCTGCGCCGCCGCTCCGTGACACGCTGCTGAGCGGTGCCAGCCTTGAGGAACGCGCGCAGACGCTCGCCGCCAGCCTGACCGTGGACCCCGATCCTGCGCACCGCGCCCAGGACACCTTCCCTCGCTTCAACGACAACGTCCGCATTCTGCACAGTGCCTACCGGACACTGGCCGATGACCTGCGGGCTGGCCGCTTTGTCTCGCCCGCCGCCGACTGGCTGCTCGACAACTTCCACCTGGTCACGGCCGAGATCAGCGATATCCGCTGGAATCTGCCCAAGGCCTACGCCCGCACGCTGCCTCCGTTGTCCTCGCCTGACCATGCCGGCCAGGCGCGCATCTATGCTGTGGCCGTCGAACTGGTGCGACACAGCGACAGCCTTCTGGACCTGCAGCAGCTCACACAGTTCCTCGTCAGCTTCCAGCGCGTGGCGCCACTCACGCTGGGTGAGCTGTGGGCCTGGCCCAGCACGCTGAAACTGGCACTCATCGAGAACCTGCGACGACTGGCGGAAGAGGTACTCGCCGGCCGCAATGCCAGACTGGCCGCCGACGAGTACGTCGCCGGCATCGACGGCCGGCGAGATCCGAACTCGTTGCCGTCTGGCGCCGCACCGGCCTTCGTGGTGCAGTTGCTGCACAGGATTCGCGAGTACGGCCTGGACCTGTCGGCTGTCCGCCGCGCCGTGGACGACGATCTGGCCACACGAGAGACGACGGCCGAGGACACGATTCGCGGAGAACATCAGCGCCAGGGCATCGCACAGGCCTCGGTTGCCAACGCGATGACCAGCCTCCGGCTCTGCGCCACCATCGACTGGCGCGCGTATGTCGAATCGGTCAGCCTGGTCGAGCTGGCCCTGCAACGCGATCCAGCCGGGGCCTACAGCCGCATGGATTTCCTCAGCCGCGATCAGCAGCGGCGGGCCGTCGAGACACTGGCGACCAACAGCGGTGACGGACAGCTCCGGGTGGTCCGCAAGGCCATCGAGTGCGCGCGCCAGGCGGCGGTGCATGGCTCATCGGCGGACCGGGCCGCACACGTGGGGTACCACCTGATCGGCCAAGGACGCGATGCCTTCGCGGCCGACCTGGCCTATGCCGCACCCTGGTCCGCGCGTGCACGGCAGCGCCTGCAGCACCATGCCACGGCCGCCTATCTGGGCACCACGCTGGTGGCCACGTGCGGCCTGGCCGTCGCGGCCGGTGCCTATGCCGGGCACGTCGGGGCGAGTCCTGGCATGCAGGCGCTGGCTGGTCTGGTGTGTCTCTTGCCGGCCAGCGAGCTGGTGCTGGCCGTGGTGCAGCACCTCGTAGTGCGGCTGGTCGGTCCGCAGCGCTTGCCACGCCTCGATTTCTCGGCCGGGGTGCCTGAGGAAGCCAGAACGATGGTGATCGTGCCGACCATGCTGACCGGTCCGGCCGGCGTGGATGCCCTCATCTCGCACATCGAAGTGCTGGCCCTGGGCAACCTCGACGCGCGGATTCACTTCGCCATCCTGAGCGACTTCTCGGACACGCTCACACCCGACGGGCCCGAGGACGCGGCCATCCTGGCACGTGCACGGGACGGTGTGGAGACCCTGAACCGCAAACTCGGCCCCGAACACGCCAACCGGTTCTTCCTCTTTCATCGTGACCGGCAGTGGAACGACCGGGAGCAGGCGTGGATCGGCTGGGAGCGCAAGCGCGGCAAGATTGAAGAGTTCAACCGCCTCCTGCGCGGTGCCGCCGACACCAGCTTCTCCACCCAGGTTGGTGCGCTCGACGTGCTGCCGCTTGTGCGCAACTGCCTGACGCTCGACTCGGACACCCGGCTCCCCCGCGATGCGGTCCGGCGTCTGGCCGGCATCATGGCGCACCCGCTCAACCGGCCCTGCATCGAACCAGGCCTGGGCCGGGTCACGGAAGGCTACGGCATCCTCCAGCCTCGCGTCAGCGTGACCATGAGCAGTGCCGCCGGCTCGCTCTTCGCCCGCACCTACGCCGGCCACACCGGTGTCGACCCGTACACCACCGCCGTGTCGGACGTCTACCAGGACCTCTTCGGCGAGGGCAGCTTCACCGGCAAAGGGCTGTACGACGTGGATGCGTTTTCGGCCGTGCTGGAAGGGCGCGTGCCAGAGAACACCGTCCTGTCGCACGACCTGTTCGAGGGGCTCTACGCCAGAACGGGCCTCGTGACCGACATCGAGGTCGTGGACGACTACCCCTCCAGCGTGCTCGCCCACGCCAGGCGACAGCACCGGTGGGTTCGCGGTGACTGGCAGATCCTGTGGTGGCTGTTCCCGTTCGTGCCCTCCCGCGGCGGACGCGTTCGCAACCGCCTGCCGCTCATTGCGCGCTGGAAGATTCTGGACAACCTGCGCCGCAGCCTGCTCCCACCGGCGACGTTGCTGCTGCTCGCCCTCGGCTGGACGGTGCTGCCGGGAGCACCGGCCGTCTGGACCGCCGTCGCGCTCAGTTCCACGGCGTTTCCACTGCTCACGAGCCTTCTGGCCCTGGCCGCCGGCAGCGTGCCAGGCCGGCGCTGGCGCGCGGCACTCCGTGCCTCGCTGGACGACCTCCGTACGACCGCTGCGAGGGCCGGCCTGCAGCTCACCTTCATGGCCTCAGAGGCGGCCGAGCGTCTGCATGCCATCGGCGTCACGCTGATCCGGCTCGGCGTCACACACCGGAGCCTGCTGGAGTGGGAGACGGCTGCCGCGAGCGCGGCGCGCGGTGGCCCCCCTCGCCTGAAGGCGTTCATCCTGGACATGCGCGCGAGCCCGCTGTGGGCGGCGGCGCTGCTGGCGGCGATCGTCTGGTTCCGACCGGCCGCACTTCCGGGCGCCGCGCCCATGCTGTTGCTCTGGACGGTGGCTCCGGCCGTGGCATTTGGCCTCAGTCGGCCCATCCGTGCCCGCCTGACCGCGCCATCTGCGGCAGACCTGGCGTACCTGCTCGAGATCGGTCGACGCACCTGGGCCTACTTCGAGCGATTCGTGGGAGAGGACGACCACGACCTGCCGCCGGACAATGTGCAGTACTTCCCCGGGCATACCATCGCGCACCGCACCTCGCCGACCAACATTGGCCTCTACCTGCTGGCCACGCTCGCCGCACGCGACCTCGAGTTCATCGACGAACCCGAGATGCTGCGGCGCATTGACGCCACGCTGACCACCATGGAGCGACTGGAGCGGTGGGAGGGGCACCTGCTCAACTGGTACGACACCCGCAGCGCCACACCCCTGCAACCGGCCTATGTCTCCACCGTCGACAGCGGCAATCTGGCCGGCGCGTTGGTCACTCTGACCAGCGGTCTGCGCACGCGGGCGCCGGTGCTGGCGGCGCGCGCCGATGCGCTGGCCGACGCCATGAACTTCTCGGTGCTGTTTGACTCGGCACGCCAGTTGTTCGCCATCGGATTCCGGCTGGCCGACGGCGAGAACGCCGGTCGCCTCGATCCGGCCTGTTACGACCTGCTGGCCTCGGAGGCGCGCCTGGCGAGCTTCCTTGCGATTGCCAGAGGCGACGTGCCCGAGCGCCACTGGTTCCGGCTTGGTCGCTCCATCACCAGCGTGCACGGCGCTCCGGCGCTGCTGTCGTGGAGCGCCACACTCTTCGAGTACCTGATGCCCCTGCTGGTGATGCGCACCTACCCGGGCACGCTCCTGGATTCGTCGTGTCACCTCGCGCTTCGCCGGCAGGTCGACTATGCCAGCACGCTCGGTGTGCCATGGGGCATCTCGGAGTCCGCTTACAACCTGGTCGACCGCCACGGGACCTACCAGTACAAGGCGTTCGGCGTGCCGGGCCTCGGACTCAAACGCGGCCTCGGCGATGACCTGGTCGTCGCCCCGTATGCGACGGCGCTGGCGACGATGCTCGACCCAACGGCAGGCGCGGCCAACTTCCGCCGCCTGGCCGCTGCCGGCCTTGACGGCGAACTCGGATTCTTCGACGCCATCGACTACACGCCCAGAGGCGCAGACGACATCGAACGCGAGGGCCAGTGGCCCGGCGTCGTGGTCTCCACCTACATGGCGCACCACCAGGGCATGACGATCGTCGCCCTGGCCAACGTGCTCAGGCACGACGTCATGGTCCACCGGTTCCACGACGACCCCACCGTGCGGGCCACGGAGCTGCTGCTGCAGGAGCGCATTCCGCGCGTGATGCCGACGATTGAGCCACGTCCGCTCGACGATGTGCATCTGGTGACACCGCTGCCAACCCTTTCAGTCCGACGCTTCCGCTCGGCCCACACGACGTTCCCGCACACCCAGTTCCTCTCGAATGGGCACTATGTGGCCTCGCTCACCAACGCCGGCGGCGGTGCCAGCCTCTGGAACGGTCTGCCGGTGACGCGATGGCGGCGCGACGCCACACGGGACGCTGACGGTCAGTTCGTGTACCTTCGCGATGTCCGGAGCGGCGCCGTCTGGTCGGCCGGGTTCCACCCGACACGCGTCGAGGCCAGCGAATATGCCGTGACGTTCTCGGCCGACCGCGCGAGCATCCGGCGGCGTGACGGCGAACTGACCACGCAGCTCGATGTGGCCGTCTCGACCGAAGACGACGTGGAAGTGCGGCGCGTCACGCTGCGCAACCACGGCACGCGCATCCGCGAGATTGACATCACCAGCTATGCCGAGGTGGTGCTGGCCCCGGCCTCGGGAGACCTGGCGCACCCGGCTTTCGGCAAGCTGTTCATCGAGACCGAACACCTGCCCGAGAGCGCGGCCCTGCTCTGCCACCGGAGGCCGCGCGATCCGAAGGACCCCGCCGCCTGGGCCTTCCACGCGCTCAGCCTCGATGGCCCGCCGCAAGGTCCGCTCGAGTGGGAGACCGACAGGGCCCACTTCCTGGGTCGCGGTCGCGACGCCTCCAATCCGGCGGCGCTGGATGGGCGCCCGCTGACCGGCACCACGGGCACGGTGCTGGACCAGATCATGAGCCTGCGGCAGCGGGTCCGTCTGGCACCGGGTGGCCGGGCCCGGCTGTCGTTCATCACCGGCATGGCCCCCGATCGCGAGACCGCCATCGCACTGGCCCGCCGCTACCATGACCCGCTGGCCACGGCCCGCGCGTTCGCGCTGGCGATGACGCACGCCGAAAGCAACCTGCGCCACCTGTCCGTCTCCGCCGAAGACGGTGTGCTCTTCGAGCGTCTGGCCTCACGCGTGCTGGGTGCCGACGGGTCACTGCGGACCGATGCGGCCACGCTGGCCGCCAATGAACTGGGACAGTCTGGCCTCTGGGCCTACGGCATCTCGGGAGACCTGCCAGTCCTGCTGGTGCGGGTGACAGGTGACGGCAGCGTGCCATTGGCGCGTCTGGTGCTGCAGGCCCAGGAGTACTGGCGCCTGAAGGGTCTGGCGGTCGACGTGGTGATCATCAACGAGCATCCCGCCAACTACCTGGACCAGATGCAGGCGCAGCTGTCGGACCTTCTGAACAACGGGCCCTGGAGCGCGTGGCAGAGCCGACCTGGCGGCGCCTATCTGCTCCGCGCCGACCACCTCGGCCAGGCGGCCCGGACGCTCATCGAGTCGGTGGCGGCCGCCGTCCTGCACGGGGATCGCGGCGACCTGCGCACGCAACTGGATCGGCCGGACCCGGCGGCACCGCACGCCGCGCTGCTGGTTCCGCAGGCGGCCCCCCGGGACGAGCGCCACACGCCCATCGCACCCCCGCCTCTGACGCTGGGCAATGGCCTCGGGGGCTTTACGGCACGGGCCCGCACGTACGCCATCGTGCTCGACACCGGCACCACCACGCCCATGCCCTGGGTCAACGTGCTGGCCAATCCCGACTTCGGCACCATCGTCACCGAGTCCGGCGCGTCCCACACCTGGTCCGGCAACAGTCGCGAGAACCGCCTGACGCCGTTTGCCAACGACCCGATCAGCGACCCGGCCAGCGAGGCGCTCTTCATCCGGGACGACGAGACCGGCGAATGGTGGTCGCCCACGCCGGGACCTGGCACGCAGAGCGGCGCTGGGCGCTGCATCATCGAACATACCTGCGGCGCCACGCGTTACACGCGCACCAGCCATGGTCTGGACCAGACGCTCGACGTGTTCGTCGATATCACGGACCCGGTGAAGTTCTCCGTGCTCACGCTGCGTAACGCGGGTCCCACAGCACGGTCGCTGTCGGTCTTCAGCTATGTGGAGTGGGCCCTGGGTCCGCCGCGCGACGGCGCGCACCTTCACACAGTCACCGCCCGCGATCAGGCGACCGGCGGATTGCTGGCCCGGAACCGGTTCACTGTGGCGTTCTCGGAACGCGTGGCGTTCGCCGCGTCCGCTCCGGCGCCCGTGGCGGTCACGGGCGATCGGCGAGCCTTCATCGGCAGGAACGGCGACGTCACCGACCCGATGGCCCTGCGTCACATGGCACTCGACGGAGCGGTCGGCGGCGGACTCGACCCGTGTGCCGGACTCCAGGTCGAGTGCCCGCTCGCGGCCGGCGAGACCCGGCAGATTCTGTTCCTGCTGGGACAGGGAGACACGCTGACACACGCCCAGCACCTCATGTCGGCGTACGGCACGCTGGTCGCCGCTGCCACCTCGCGCGTTCGCGTCGAGTCGTACTGGAACGACACCCTCGACGCGGTGCAGGTGCACACACCCGACGACTCGTTTGATGCACTCGTCAATCGGTGGCTTCTCTACCAGACCATCACCTGCCGGCTCTGGACCCGGGGCGGCTACTACCAGCCGGGCGGCGCGTATGGGTTCCGCGACCAGTTGCAGGACGTGATGGCCCTCGCGCTCACGCGACCTGACCTGGCACGCGAGCAGATTCTGCGCGCCGCCGGCCGTCAGTTTCCGGAAGGCGATGTGCAGCACTGGTGGCACATGCCGGGCGGCCAGGGCCTGCGTACCCGCTGCTCTGACGACCTGCTCTGGCTGCCCTTTGTCGTCGCGCACTACGTCCGCACGACGGGCGACGCCGCCCTGCTTGAGGTTCCGGTGCCATTCCTGACCGCGCCGGTCCTGGTGGCCGGACAGGAGGAGAGCTACACCACACCCGGCGTGGGCGACGCCGTCACGGTCTACGAACATTGCCGCCTGGCCATCGCCAGGGGCTCCACCGAAGGGCAGCATGGCCTTCCGCTGTTCGGCACGGGCGACTGGAACGACGGCATGAACCGGGTCGGCCAGCACGGCGTGGGCGAGAGCACGTGGCTCGGGTTCTTCCTCCATACCGTCCTGACGGACTTCGCCGCGCTCTGCGACCTCCGCGCCCCCACTGAGTCCGCGCGATATCGCCGGCAAGCCTCACGGCTGGCCGGCTCCCTCGAGCGGGCCTGGGACGGCGAGTGGTTCTGCCGCGGGTTCTACGATGACGGCTCGCCGCTCGGTTCCTCGCGGAACGATGAGTGCCGCATCGATTCCATCTCGCAGTCCTGGGCGGTGCTCTCCGGCGCGGCTCCGCGCACCCTCGCCGAACGGGCCATGGACGCCGTACGCAGTTCTCTGGTCGTCCGCAGTGCCGGCCTGCTGCTGCTGCTCGAGCCCCCCTTCGACCGGTCGACCCAGGACCCCGGCTACATCCGCGGCTATCCCCCGGGCATCAGGGAGAACGGCGGGCAGTACACGCATGCGGCCACCTGGGTGATCATGGCGCTCGCCAGGCTGGGCTGTGGCGATGAGGTGGCCGAACTCTTCCACATGCTCAACCCGATCAACCACACGCGCACCGAGTCGGATGTAGCGCGCTACAAGGCGGAACCATACGTCATGGCTGGCGACGTGTACGCCCGTCCGCCGCATGCGGGCCGGGCCGGCTGGAGCTGGTACACCGGGTCGTCCGCGTGGATGCACCGCGTGGCGCTCGAGAGTATCCTCGGCCTGCGCCGCGCCGGCGCGACCTTCAGCCTCGAGCCCTGTGTGCCGGCGACCTGGCCGGCCTATTCGCTCACCTGGCGCATCGACGGCGCCACCTACGAGATTGCCGTCAGCAACCCGGGCAGTCACTGCCGCGGCGTCACCAGCGCCACCCTTGACGGCCACCCCGTCGACGCATCAGCCATTCCACTGGCAGGCGACCGTGCGGTCCACCACGTCAGCATTGTCCTGGGGTGCCCGCCCTGACACGTCGGGCCGGAAGTGTGCTGTATTGCACAGTTCAGAACCTGTCCCTCCTGTTATCGTTGACACTCCCGTTGGATCTCCGCCGCCCTGCTCTGTCTGCGTCAGCCCGTCTCTTCTGCACGCGTCCATTTCAGCCCTGCGCTCCAACCTTTCAAAGGAACGTGCACATGAGACTCTACGTTGGCAACCTCTCGTACAACACAGGCGAGCAGGAAGTCGAAAACCTCTTCTCCACCCACGGCGCGATCGAATCGGTGAAGCTGATTCGGGACCAGATGACCGGCCAGTCGCGTGGCTTCGGCTTCGTTGAGATGCTCAACGACACCGAAGGCCGTACGGCAATGCAGACGCTGGACCAGTACGAATTCGAAGGCCGTCGCCTGACGGTCAACGAAGCCAAGCCGATGGAACGCCGCGATGGCGGCGGCAACGGCGGCGGTCGTCAGCAGCGCGAAGCGCGCTGGTAACAGCCCCGCACACGGGAGCGCCGCCCGGCGCTCCCGTGCCTCTGTTTTTCTCCTTCGTTCGCCCGTCGTCGCCCCTCCCGACCCCGCCTGCCGCCGGAATCCTTTCGGCCTTCAGCGCACACTCGCCTTGATCGGAGCACACCCGTGGCCACCCGCATTGTTTTCGGCAATCCCGCTCGTCGAGCCATCCTTCGCGGTGTCAATCAGCTGGCCGACGCGGTCAAGGTCACGCTGGGGCCTGGCGGCCGGAACGTGATCATCAGCAGCCGCTTCGGCTCGCCGACCATCACCAAGGACGGCGTCACGGTGGCGCGCGAGATTGACCTGCCTGACGCGCTGGCGAACATCGGCGCGCAACTGGTCAAGGAAGTGGCGAGCAAGACCTCTGACGTGGCAGGCGATGGCACCACCACCGCGACGGTGCTGGCCCAGGCCATCTTCCGTGAAGGCAGCCGGAACGTGGTGGCTGGCGCCAACCCGATGGACCTCAAGCGCGGCATCGAGCACGCGACCGCGCTGCTCTCCGCCGAACTGACGCGCATGGCCACGCCGGTCTCGGGCGACATGGTGACGCAGGTCGGCACCATATCCGCCAACAACGACGCGCCCATCGGCGCCATCATCGCCGAGGCGATGGTCAAGGTGGGCAAGGACGGCGTCATCGCCGTCGAAGAGTCACGCACGCTGGAGACCACGCTCGACATCGTCGAAGGCATGCAGTTCGACCGGGGCTACCTCTCGCCCTATTTCGTCACGGATCAGGAACGCATGGAGGTCGTGCTCGAAAAGCCGGTCATCCTGCTGCACGAGAAGAAGCTGTCCAGCCTGCGCGGCCTGCTGCCGGTGCTGGAGAAGGTCTCCACCGACGGACGCCCGCTGCTCATCATCGCAGAAGACATCGAGGGCGAAGCGCTGGCGACCCTGGTGGTCAACACGCTGCGCGGCACGCTGACCGTGGCCGCCGTGAAGGCGCCCGGCTTCGGCGACCGTCGCAAGGAGATGCTGGAAGACCTCGCCATCCTCACCGGCGGACGGGCCTTCACTGAGGACCTCGGCATCACCCTGGACAACCTGACCGACGCCGACTTCGGCCATGCCACCCGCGTGGTCGTGACCAAGGACGAAACCACGATCATCGAAGGCGCCGGCGACAGGGCGGCCATCGAGGGCCGCGTCAGACAGTTGCGCTCGCAGATCGAGGCCGCAACCTCTGACTACGACCGCGAAAAGCTGCAGGAACGCCTGGCGAAGCTGGTGGGCGGCGTCGCGATGATCCGCGTCGGCGCTGCGACCGAGACCGAGATGAAGGAAAAGAAGGCGCGCATCGAAGATGCCATGCACGCCACCAAGGCGGCCGTCGAGGAGGGCATCGTGCCCGGAGGCGGTGTGGCCCTGCTCCGGGCGGCTCACGTGCTGGACGGCGTGCACCTCGGTGGCGACCAGCAGACGGGTGTGGCCATTGTTGCCCGGGCCATCGAAGAGCCCCTCCGCTGGATTGCGGCCAACGCCGGGCACGAGGGGGCCGTCGTGGTCGAGGCGGTCAAGGCGATGACCGGCGCGCACGGGTTCAACGCCAGGACCGAGGTGTACGAAGATCTGCTGGCGGCTGGAGTGATCGACCCGGCCAAAGTGGTCCGGACGGCCCTCCAGAATGCGGCGTCGGTCGCCTCACTACTGCTGACGACGGAAGCCCTCGTTTCCCTGCTGCCAGAGTCCGGTGCGGGCGCCGGGCAGGACGCCTCGGGCGGCATGTTCTGATGGACGACCGCGACGCGCCGCCAGCCGTCGTCACACCGACTACCTGTCCCTTCTGCGCCGGGACGGATGTCGGCACGTCTGATCGCACGGTGAGCGCCTCCAGCTACTGGCGCTGTGGTGGCTGTGGGCAGATCTGGAACGCGGGCCGCTTCAGGGGCACCCGCGTGCCTCCCTCCACGCGCTGGCGGTTTCCGGGGCGCTAATCGCGACGCAGAACCCGAAGTGCGCCATCATAGCGGTGAACCTCATGCCGCTCGTCACCCTCGATCGCCTCTCCATCGCGTTTGGTCATCTGCCGCTCCTCGACCAGGCCTCACTACAACTCGAACCGCGCGAGCGGGTCTGCATTGTCGGCCGCAATGGCACCGGCAAGTCGACGTTGCTCCAGCTGGTCAGCGGGGATCAGCAGCCTGATTCGGGCACGGTCTGGCGACAGCCAGGCCTGCGCATCGGGCGCCTGGCCCAGGACCCGGCGTTTCTCGACAGCCGACCCGTCTTCGACGTCGTCTCGGAAGGCCTGGGCACGCTTGGTGAGGTCGTCGCCAACTACCACCACGCCGCCGTAGAGGTGGCCGAAGGTGGCGGCGAGGCCGCCCTGGAACGGCTGGGGCGCTTCCAGCAGGAGCTGGAAAAGCGTGACGGCTGGCAGATGGAGCAGCGCGTCGAGCTGGTGCTGACGCGTCTGGACCTGCCGGCCGAGGCACGCGTGGACTCGTTGTCCGGCGGCTGGCGCCGGCGCGTGCTGCTCGCGCGGGCGCTGGTGGCGCAACCCGACGTGCTGCTGCTGGACGAGCCGACCAACCACCTCGACATCGAGTCGATGCTCTGGCTGGAAGAGTTCCTCGACGATTATCCCGGGGCGGTGCTGTTCGTCACGCACGACCGGGTCTTCCTGCAGCGCGTCGCGACGCGCATCCTGGAACTGGACCGCGGCCAGCTCACGTCCTGGCCGGGCGATTACGCCACCTTCCTGCGCCGCAAGGAGGAGTGGCTGGCCAGCGAAGCCCTGCAGCAGGAGAAGTTCGACAAGAAGCTCGCCCAGGAAGAGGTGTGGCTGCGCAAGGGCATCAAGGCGCGCCGCACGCGCGACGAAGGGCGGGTCAAGGCGCTGCTCGCCATGCGCGACGAGCGGTCACGCCGCCGCGAGCTGGCTGGCTCGGTCCGCATGCAGGTGGAGATTGGGGACCGATCCGGTCAGGTCGTCTTCGAGGCCGAGGGTGTAAACAAGATCTTCGGCGAGAAGACCGTGGTCCGCGACTTCTCCGCGCGCATCATGCGTGGCGACCGGGTGGGACTGATTGGGCCCAACGGCTCGGGCAAGACCACGCTGCTCCGGCTGCTCCTCGGCGGACTCGAACCGGATTCCGGCGAGGTGACGCGCGGCGCGAACGTCCAGGTCGCCTACTACGATCAGTTGCGCGAGCAGCTCGACCCGGAGCGCTCGGTCTTCGACACCATCGGCGATGGTCGGGACACGGTGACCATTGGCGGGCAGGAACAGCACGTCATGGGGTATCTGCGTGATTTCCTGTTCCCCGCCGAACGGGCCCAGTCACCGGTGAAGGCCCTGTCCGGCGGCGAGCGGAACCGCCTGCTGCTGGCGCAACTGCTGACGCGCCCAGCCAACGTGCTGGTGCTCGACGAGCCCACCAACGACCTCGACATCGAGACCCTCGACCTGCTGGAAGCCAAGCTGACGGACTGGCCCGGCACCATCCTGCTGGTCAGCCACGACCGTGCCTTCATCGACGCCGTGGTCACCAGCACCCTCGTCTTTGAGGGCGACGGGCGCATCCAGGAATATGTGGGCGGCTACGAAGACTGGGTACGACAGCGCCGGGCAACGCCCACACCGGCCGCGGCCGTCCCTGCGCGCGCCTCGGCGCCGTCGTCAACAGCCCTGTCGCCAGCGGCTGGCACCGCGGCTGCACCGGCTCGCGCCCAGACCGTGACCGCATCGGCGCCGGTTGCGCCGTCGGCCGCAGCGAAGCCTGCGGGCAGGAAGCTGTCCTACAAGGAGCAGCTGGAGATGGACGCGCTCCCGGCGCGCATTGAAGGGCTGGAAAAGGACGTGGAGGGGATTGATGCAAGCGTGGCCGACACGGCGTTCTACCGCAGGCCGGCCACGGAGATTGCAGCAATGCTCGCCCGGCAGCAGCAGCTGCACACCGAGCTGCACGACGCCTACGCGCGATGGGATGAACTGGACTCCCGCATCGCGCGCTAGGCGCCGCGTGTCAGCTACTGGAGGATGGCCGCCATCGCCTGCAGCGTGAAGGCGGTGACCAGGGTCTTGTTGTCCTGCATCTCGGCCTTGTTCGCATTCACCCAGGAACCGTCGGGCAGCTGCAGGGCCATGATCTTCCGGGCCAGTTCCTCACGCCAGTTGTGCGGGCGGCCGGCCGCGTCGGTGATGACCGGCTCTCCCACAACCTGCAGCGCCTTGGCGAAGACCATGTAGTAGTAATACAGGGTCTTGTTGCCCTGTCCGGGATTCTCGTCCACCGTGTAATTGTCGCGAATCCACTTGTTGACGGCTGTGACGCGCGCGTCCGTCTTCTTCACGTTGGCCCACGAGTAGCTGAGGATGCCGGCGTAGGTTGCCGAGCCATACGCCTTGTTGCCGCCGTCCACGTGATAGGTGAAGCCGGGCAGGTAGACGAAGCCGCCGTCATTGATGGCTTCCTTCTGATCGTTGACCTCAGTGTTGTTCTGGGTGCGCTGCAGGAAGGCGATGGCCTTCTTCCAGGCGGCGTCGTCGGCTGGCAGCTCCGCGTCCTTGAGCGCGGCCAGACCGTACTCCAGGCTGATGATGTCGGCGCGCTTGTCCGGGTTGGCGCCGCCGTAGCTCATGCCGCCATAGAACTTGTCCTTGCCGGCCAGGCCTTCGCCTTCGTCCAGCATGGCGCCAACCAGGTACTGGCGCCCCTTGGCAATGATGGCCTTGTCCTGCGGGCGGCCACCGGCCACCAGGGCCGACACCGACACGGCCGTCATGTAGTGCGGAATCTGCTGCTGGTAGATGCCGCCGTCCGGCTTGGCCAGCGACGCCAGGTAGTCGAGCGTCTTGTTCAACCGCTCAAGCTGCTTGGCGCGGCTGAGGCCCGGCTGCTTCATCAGCGCGGAGGTGGCCACGGCCGTGATGCCTGCGTGCGGATCGAAGGACCCGTCGGGCTTCTGCTGCTGCAGGATGAACGCCGCGCCACGGTTGAGGCTGTCGAGCAGCTTCTTGCGCGTCTCACCGGAGAGCCCCTTGCCTGCAGGCTTCTGCTGCGCGAATCCGGCCATCGGCGCGGCAAGCACCAGGCCCAGGCACACCACCATCACACGTCGTGTCAGTCTTGTCATTGCGTCGCTCAATCCTTCTCGAAGGCTGTCTAGAAACTGTAGCGCGTCCGGACCTGGACGTTGAAGCCCACGGCGTCCACACCCGATCCGTAGTAGCGATAATTCCTGTCGGTCAGATTCTCGCCAATAATCGTCACATCCAGCTGCTTCATCAGGGTCACCCCTGCGCGTGCACTGAGTACCGCGTAGCCGGGAGCCTCGGTGAAGAGGAGGCCGGAGGCTGCCGTGCCCAGCACCCGGGTCTGCACCTGCGCCAGGGTTTCACCGGTGGACAGCAGGATACCCCCACGCACAAGGCCCAGGTCGGTCGCCGTGCCATTGAAGTAGCTGGCAATCGAGGCGCGCGTCCGGGTGGCGCCAATGCGCGCATCCGTCAGGTCTCCGGCATTCAGCTTGGTCTGGGCACTGGCGAACTGCAGCACGCCTTCGACCCACACCCGCGCGTTGGCCCAGCGCAGGCGCGCGCCGCCCATGGGCGGGGTCATGCGGCGAATCGGCTCGTTGGTCGCCAGCAGGCGTCCGTCCGACATCGAGTAGTACGCCACCGCTGACCACTGGCTGGCGAGTCGCGCCCGCACCTCGGCTTCAAACCCTTTCACCCGGGAACGGTCCAGATTGACGGAGGTGGCAATCGGGCGGATGTCCTGGGCAATGTAGGCCAGCCCGATGGCATCCTGTCGAACGACGTCATAGCCCGCGATCGACTGCCCCACCACGTTCGTGGGAAACACGATGGCCCGGCGCTGGACAGTGTCGTGATACTCCATGTCGAACAGCGTGAGCGCCGCGTCAATCCGGCCGGCGTTGATCCGGATGCCGGGTTCGAAGGCATACAGCGTCTCGGGACCGAGCGCCGGCACGACCACCCCGGTCGATACGGCATCCACACCGGTGGTGCTGCCGACCAGTCCACCCAGCGCCGCGGCGCGCGACGGCGTGATGCCAAGCCCGCCCCCCCCACTCAGCCCGATGCTGCCGAGGTCCGAGGCATTCGGGGCACGAAACCCGCGGCTCACGCTGAAGGTGGCATCGATATGCCGGGTGACCCTCGCCACCGCGCCGGCCTGGAAGGTCAGGGCCCTGGTGGTGACCTGTTCATCCACGACGCCGAACCGCGCCTCAGGCACGGTGGCGAAGGCGTACCGGCCGTAGCGGAGCCCGCCCCGAAGGTTGAAGCGACCCACCTGGACCACGTCCTGCGCGAAGACGCCGCTGCTCAGGTAGCTCGTCCGATTCGGCACGTCAGGACGCTGCGGC
>JAKFYA010000085.1 GCA_021731095.1 Acidobacteriota bacterium
GAGAGCGAGTCGGGCTACCTGGGCGACGACCTGGCCGAGGCCGGCCTGGCGGCCGCACACGACATCGGCCTGAGCCCCATACCCGTGGTCACGTATCTGGCCACGCGCATCAGCGCACATGGGCGAGAGACGCCCTACTCGCTCGTCACAGGCCTGCCGGCCGAGGTGATACAGGCGGCGGCACCGTCTGCGGCGCTGCCACCAGGTGGCCGCCCGCCGATCTGGCTCTCCCGCTGGGAAGCCGACGACCTGCGTGCCCAGGTGGGCGACACGGTGACGCTCGACTACGACCGGTGGTCCGACGCAGAGGGACTCTCCCCCGCATCGGCGACCTTCACCCTCGCCGGTGTGCTGCCCATGGCGGGACCGGCCGTGGACGCGACGCTGGCACCGGAGTATCCGGGGGTCTCGACCACAGCCTCAATCGAGGACTGGGACCCGCCGTTTCCCGTGGACCTCTCGCGCGTGCGGCCGATGGACGAGGACTTCTGGCGGCGGTACCGCACCGCACCGAAGGCGTTCGTGCGGGTCGAAGACGGACGCCGTCTCTGGCAGTCGTCCTACGGCAGCCTCACCTCCCTCCGGTTGCCGTTCGGCGAACGTGCGGCTGCCGAGGTCCGGGCGGCGCTTGACGCGGCCCTGCGGACGCGCCTCCTGGGGCCGGGCGGCATGGCGATGCGGGCCGCCGGTGTGCGGGTCGTGCCCGTGCGCGAGGAGGTGAGTGCCGCTGCAGCCGGCACGACCGACTTCGGCGAGTACTTCACCTATTTCAGCTTCTTCGTCGTCGTGGCGAGCCTGCTGCTGACGGTGCTCTTCTTCAGGCTTGGCGTGGAACAGCGCGCGGCAGAGGTCGGGCTGCTCGGCGCGCTGGGCTATCCGCCGCGTACCGTGGCCAGTCTGTTCCTGCGTGAAGGGGCCGTGCTCGCGGCGGCAGGTGCCACCATCGGCGCAGCCGGCGCGCTGGCCTATGCCGCCCTCATCATGCTGGCCCTGCGCACGCAGTGGGTGGATGCGGTGGGCACGACCGCCCTCTCCGTGCATGTGTCGGCACTGCCATTGGTGATGGGCGCCGCCGGTGGACTGGTGGCCGCCCTCGCCTGCATCGTCCTCAGCCTGCGCGCGCTCTGGCGGGCGCCGGCGCGACACCTGATGTCGGGCGGATGGCTGGACGCCAGGCCCGGCGGGCGGACGCGCCCCCTGGGGCTGGCCACACTCGGCGCCACCCTCGGCGCCCTGCTCCTGGTGGGCCTGTCCGCCCGTGGACTCGTACCAGCCGTGGCCGGTTTCTTCGGGGCCGGAGGCCTGCTCCTCACGGGCGGACTGGCGGCGCTGGCCCTCTGGCTGCGGGGGACAGCGCGCCAGCCGTTCACGTCGCGCCACTGGCCCCTGATCCGGTTCGGCATCCGCAATGCCCGCTACCGTCCCGCGCGCAGCGTCCTCTCGGTGGCGCTGGTCGCAGCCGCCACGTTCCTCGTGGTAGCCGTCGGCGCCTTCCGCCAGGGCACCGGCAACCTGGCACCGCGCCACTCCGGCTCTGGCGGCTACAGCCTGATCGCCGAGACGGTTACGCCCCTCATGCATCATCCGGGCACCGACGCCGGCCGCACCTCCCTGGGGCTGCCCGCAGAGACGGCCGGACTGCAGGTGGCGCGCTTCCGCCTCCGTCCAGGCGACGATGCGAGTTGCCTGAACCTCTACCGACCCACCCAGCCCCGGCTGCTGGGCGCGACGCCAGACTTCATCCACGACGGCCGCTTCTCGTTCTCGGCGTCGCTGGCCGCCACGGAGCAGGAACGGCAGAACCCGTGGCTGCTGCTGGAGCGCCACTTCGATGATGGCGCCGTGCCGGTGGTGGGCGACGCCACCTCTCTCGCCTATGCCCTGCACGTCGCGGTTGGCGAGGACCTCGTGATGGCCGGGCCTGACGGCACGCCACTCCGTCTGCGGGTGGTCGCGGCGTTGCGGGATTCAATCCTGCAATCAGAGCTGGTGATGCGCGAAGCCGACTTCGTCCGCCTCTTCCCACGCAACGAGGGCTACCGCGTGTTCCTGCTGTCGCCACCGTCCGGCCTGGCGGCCGGTGCCGCCACAGCCTCACTTGAGGACGCCCTCCGCGACTTCGGCTTTGACGCCCAGCCGGTGGCCGACCGCCTGGCGGCCTTCCACCGGGTCGAGAACACCTACCTCAGCACGTTCCAGGCACTTGGCGCCCTCGGGCTGGTCCTGGGCACGTTGGGTCTTGGGACCGTGCTGTTGCGCAACGTCCTCGAGCGGCGGCGCGAGCTCGCCGTGCTGCGCGCCACCGGCTACACGCGCACCCACCTGGCCATCACGGTGCTGGCCGAAAGCCTCTTCCTCCTGGTGTGCGGCCTCGGGCTTGGCACCCTGTGCGCCGCGTTGGCCGTAGGCCCTGCCTTCGCCGAGCGGGGCGACGCCCTGCCGCTCGGAGAGACGGCCGCGCTGCTGGGTGCCGTGCTCGCCAGCGGCTTGCTGTCCTCCGCCCTGGCCACACGTGCCGTGGCCCACGCCGACCTGCTGTCGGACCTGAAACGGGACTGACATGCCGCCCATGCTCCGCGCGCCCGTGCTCTGGACCCTGTGCTTCCTGATCGCCCTCGGTCTGGGCTATGCCGCCGTGCAACGCTACGACCCTCGCGTGGTCGGCAATGTAGACGCGGGAAGCTACCTGGGACTACTGTCCGGTCAGCCGGTGCACGACGGGAGCGTGCATGAGGGGCGCGTGCTCGTGCCGCGCCTGGCCCGCCCCCTGTTCCTGCTCCTGCAGGGGCACACCGGTTCGACGGACGCGGCGCTGCTGGCCCTGCTCATCATCAATGCGGCGTTAATGGCCGGTGCTGCGCTGCTGCTGGCGCAGACGGCGGAGACCGCCACGGGCGATGCCGGCGTGGCGCTGGTGGCTGCGCTCCTCTATCTGCTGAACTTCGCCGTCGCCAACCTCCACCTGGCCGGGCTGGTCGACGCCGCCGAGGCCCTGGCCCTGGTGGCGCTCGCGCGTGCCCTGCAGACCCGGCAGTGGGTCTGGCTGCCGGTCATCGGGTTGTTCGGTGCGCTGGGCAAAGAGAGTGTGGCACCGCTGGCCGTGCTCTTTGCCGCTGGCTGGCTCCTGACCGAACGGCGCAGGACACCGGTGCCACTCGATGCCTGGACCAAGGTGCTCGCCATGGCCGCCCTTTCCGCGGTGGGGGTCAGCCTGGCGCATGCCTCGGCAACCGGCCAGATGGCCTGGCCCTGGACGCTGGTCTCGGCGCTGGCCATCAGACCTGCGCCCGGTCCACATCTGCTGACGCTGGTGAGCGACCACACCACCTGGTACGTCTTCGCCTGGCTGCTGCCCCTGGGCATCTGGCACGTGCGTCACCTGCCGCCCGGCTGGCTCGGCGGCACGGTTGCGGCTGTGGCAGGCGTCGTGGCCCTGGGCCTCTACGCGGCGTCACCCGAAGTGGCGCGGCCCCTGTTCAATGTGGCGGGACCGCTCCTGAGTGTGGCCGTCGCCCGGCTGTTCCTGCCCGCTGCCCGGGTCTGACGCTCAGCCCGCCAGGCCGGCGCGGGCCCGCAGCGCCTCGAAGCGCGCGTCCTGGCGCAGGACATCAAGCGCCGGGTCCACATTGAGATACATCACCCAGTACGAGCGTTCGTCAACCGCGCGCGTCAGCCAGCGGAAGGCTTCGTCCAGGTCTCCAAGCGCCCCGTGGACGACGGCCACGCAGTACGACGGGACAAAGCTCTCCTTCGAGCGCTCGTGGAGCTCGGCGAGCGCCGCCTCGGCCTGCTCCCGGTTCCCCATCATCGCGTGCACCCGCCCAAGCGCCGCCACCACGTCGCGGTCGTTGGTCAGCGCCTCCGAGATGCCCAGCTCGGACAGGGCTTCGTCGAAGCGTCCCAGTTCCGCACAGGCCAGGCCCATGCGGAAGTGGGCCATGGAGAAATTCGGGTCGACGTGCTGCACCTGGCGGAACTGCCGGATGGCCGCCTCGTAGTTCCGGCCGTAGTAGAGGGGATACCCGGCGATGGTGGCCGTGATGCGAGACAGGGGGTCCACGGCCTGCGCCCGCTCGAGAGCAGTGGTGGCCTCGTCGAATCGCCCCATGGCCGACAGATACATGCCAAGGCGCTGATGCGCGTCCGCATAGCCCGGGTCCAGCGCGATGGTCTGGCGGAACGCCGCCTCCGCTGCCGCCCAGTTCCAGCCATAGAACAGCTCGACCACGGCCAGGGCGTTGTGGGCCGAGGCCAGCGACGGATCGAGGCTCAGCGCGGTCTGCGCGGCGGCCTTCGACTTCGGAAAGACATCGGCCGGCATCGAGGCGCCGTACAGGCTCAGCAGCGCGTAGGCATCGGCCAGTCCCACCCAGGCCTGTGCATAGGTCGGGTCTTCGTCGGTCGACTCGACGAAGAGGGCGATGGCCTGGGCCAGTGGCTCGGTGCGGCGACGGTTCAGCAAATGCCGTCCCTTCAGACAGAGCTCGCGGGCCTTCTCGGTCCCGGCCGCACCGTCAGGCACCTCGCGCACCGGCGCGCCGAATCGGTAGCCTCGGCGCGGCACCGTCACGATGAAGCGATGTTCCTGAGGCGACTCACCCAGCACCTTCCGCAGGACGGAGATGTTCTGGGGCAGATTGGCCTCTTCCACGAAGGTGTCCGGCCACACTTCGGCCAGGAGCGCCTCCTTGGTGACCACCTCCTCCCGGCGGTTCACCAGACTGATCAGCAGGTCGATGGCCTTGGGCAGAATCCGCACCGGCTGCCCGTCACGGAAGAGCAGGCGGCGCGCCGCATCCAGACGAAACTCACCGAACTCGAACACGCGGGGTGGCACAGACGACATGTGCTTCACATTTTCTTAGAACTCGTGATCCGGAGCGAAGGACTTTTGTTGTCGGGCATCGCCGTACGTGCAAAGGGGGACGGCCCTGGCCGTCCCCCCCCGTCGATGTTTCGCCTGCGGGCATGCCCGCGGGGCACGCTAGTCGAGCGGCTCGATCTTCGTGATCCGCGCCGTGCGCTTGTTCGTCGTCCAGACCGTCGGGGTCTTCGTCGTCGGGTCAATGGCCAGCTTCTTCGAGTCGAACTCCGTCGGCATCTGGTACTCGACGACCTCGCTCGTCTTCGGATCGAGCCGGAACATCCGCTCGGCACCATTGCTCGGGAAGTAGACGCGGCCCTTCGAATCCGCAATCGACGCGGCGTAGGGCGTGGAGTACTTGCGCACCGGCCACTCCTTCACGGTCTTCGCCCGGAGATCAGCCACGCCAATCTTGTCCGTGAGGTACTCGCCGAACCAGAACAGGTCCGTGCGGTGGTCGATCTTGCCGCGACGCGCTCTGAGCCCAGGCGCGTTGATCCACGTCACTTCGTTGGACTTGATATCGATGCCAATCACGCCGCCGGGGCCGCGATAGGTCGCCACCCAGGGATTCCCCTTCGAATCGACAAGGGTGTGGTAGCCGCCGTGCGGGCCACCGGGTGGCAACACGGGCGAGCCCTGATAGCTGAACTTGCCCACCACCTTCAGCGTCACCGGATCAATCCGGTTGTTGCCCGCCCAGACGAAGCCGTCGCCACCCAGCGCCACGAACTGGCCGCCGACACCCTCCACCAGATCGAGCTTCTCGGTCAGCGGGTCGAAGCGCGCCATCACGGCGTGATTGCCGGGCACGCGCACCGGGAACCAGACCTTGTCGTTCTTGTCGACGATGACGTCGCGCGTGCCTTCCATCTGCCCCTTCGGAATGGCCGGCATCTTGATTTCGGTGAACCTGCCAGTCTTCGTCTCGAACTTGCCGAGAATCTGGGCGCTTTCGTCGGTGTACCAGACAGTCCCCTTCGAGTCGATGTCCATGTCGTGGGCCACGGTGCCCGCCGTCGGCATGTCGTACTCCGTCACGATGACGCGCGTGCCCTTCCCGGTGGGACGCGGCAGCGTCTTCAGGTCAAAGGGGTGCGTCGTGCGCCCGGCGCCCAGGTTGTTCTTCGCGACAAAGGCCGCAATCTCCGTGCGTGGAATCTCCGGGAAGGCGCCCCAGTTTGGCGACTGCTCCAGCGACTTCTCGCGGCCCGGCTCCTGCACCATGGCCGCGCGGCCGCGACGGTTGTCATTGCTCTTGGCGGTGCCGTCCGCGTAGTACTTCACCATCCGCTGCATGGCGGGCATGAGCGACTCGGCGGTGTGCTTCGAGTTGAACACCCGGCCGAGCGTGTGGCAGTAGTTGCAGCTCATGATCTGATAGGTGAAACGGTCCTTTTCGTCCTGGCTGCCGTTCACGCTCATCATCCATTCGGCGGACGAGAGCTGCGAGGCGAGGTTCTTCGCCTTCTGGAGCGTCAGGTCGACCTTCGCCGTCGCGCCGGCCTTCACCTCGGCCGACACCGGCGCCGCCAGCTCGTAGCCGATGGCACGGATGGTCACCGTGTACGTGCCAGCCTCCAGATGGGTGCGCGGAAAGCTGTAAGTGCCCTTCGCGTCAGATGTCACCGACACCGTGACGTTGGCCCCTTCCCGGCGGGCACTCACGACCACGCCTTCCATCTTCGGCTCTGCTGCCGACGTCACCGAGCCCGACAGTGCCGCGGCTCCCTGGGCGGCCACCGGAACCCCGGCCAGACTCCAGGCTCCCACCATGGCCGTCGCCATGGTTGCGACAACGAAATGCTTCATGCGCATGTTGCTGATCCCTCCACTCCCGGCGCGGGATGTCCACGCGGGTTGCTGTGCGAGGCGGATTTTAGTCGAAACGGCGAAGGAAAGGCCGCGCCGCGACACACTGCGAGAATTGGACCGGTCGGCCTGATCGTCAGGCCACCTGTCCAGCGCGCGAACTTCGGCCCAGCCCTGTCAGGGCCACAAGCGTCACCACGAGCAGGCCGGCCACCGTGACCACGAAGGCCAGAGGCCCTATGGGCCAGAGCAGGGCGTAGCCGAGGCGCGTCGTCACCGGGCCATTGGTGCGCAGCAGGCCCACCACCACACCCGCCAGGTAGACGGCCAGCAGAGGCGTCACCCCTGGCTCCCGGACCCGATGGCCTCGATATGCGGCATGTGGTGCGCCTCGTGGCCAGCCAGCGTGGTCAGGATGAACCGGACATTGATGGGGCCGGCCGACGGATGCTGGCACGGATGGTCGAGCTGGGCGGCGGTCAGCGAGCGGAAGAACGCCAGGTTCATGGCGCGCAGCCCCCGATAGGCCGACAGCGCGGCCGGTCCATCGGCCGTACGGTCCAGCGGCATCCAGTCGTCCTGCTCGAAGGGCACCACGGTGTACCCGGGCGTGGTCAGGGCGAATCGCGCCCGACCCCCGAAGACCAGTTCGCACTGGACCATATGGATGAGCAGCTCGCGCCCGGTCCACTTGCCCGGCCCGTAGCTTCGCTCGAAGTCGGCCGCACGCCAGCTCTCGGCAAGCGCAAGGACACGGGCAGTGGTGTCAGCCAGTGACACCAGCGGATCGGTGCCGTGCAGGTCGACAGCATAGGGGCTGTTCGTCATGGTCTTCTCCATCCTCACCCAATACAGATGATGCGTCCGTCCTGTGAACCAATCACGACGCGCCCGGCGGCAATGGCCGGCGAGGCGGACAGCGGAGCCCCCGCGTCGAACTCCGCCAGCTTCGTGCCCTTCTGCGCATCGAGCACGTAGAGCCGTCCGTCACTGGACCCCACGAAGACCCGCCCTCCCGCGACCACCGGCGACGAGTCCACCCGCGCACGTGTGGCAAACGTCCAGCGCGCCCGACCGGTCTTCTGGTCGAGGCCATGCACCATCTTGTCCCGCCCCCCGGCGACCACAAGACCATTCACCACGGCGGGAGAGGCATAGAACGGGAAGTGCCGATCCTTGTGGGCGTAGCGCCACACGATTCTGCGCGTCGCGAAGTCGACGGCCAGCACCTCGTTGTTGAACGTGCCGAAATAGGCGCGGCCGCCAGCGATGGCCGGCGAGGCTCCGGTGTTGGCCCCGAAGCGGACGCGGAACGCTTCGGTACCATCGGCAATCCGCACGGCATGAAAGACCTCGTCACAGCCACTGAAGTAGGCCATGCCGCCCGCCACGGCGGGTGTGGCGTGGATGTAGTTGTCGGTCTTCAGCGTCCACAACAGCCGGCCGTCACTCGCCGAGAGGCAGTAGAGGCGCGCGTCATAGGACCCGATGAGCACGCGGTCGCCCACCACGATCGGCGAACTCTTGATCTCGCCGCCCGTCCGGAACGCCCAGAGCCTGACACCATCCGACGCCCGGACCGCATGCAGGACCCCACCCAGATCGCCGATGAAGACCACGCCGTCCGCCACGGCCGGCGACGATTCTCCGATGGGCTGTTCGGTGGCGTACTTCCACGCGAGCGCACCATCTGCCAGGTTCAGCGCCAGCACCGTGCCAGAGGCCACACCGACAAACACCCGGCCGCCAGCGATGGCGGCCGATGACTCCACGGCCTCACCGGCCTCGTAGGACCAGAGCAGGGACAGCCGGTCTGGCGGGATCGACGCCGACACGCCGGTCAGCGCGGGGTTGCCCCGGAACTGCGGCCAGCGGTCCGGTGCAGGCGCCTCCGCCGTGGCGCCCGGCGTGACGCGCTGCGCCGCGAGGGTCACGCTGGCCACGAGCCCGGTGGCGAGCCCCCTCGCCAGCGCCAGCAGAACCGCCCGCCGTGTCCGGGTCATGCGGCAACCCAGGCGGCGTCGAAGATCTCCCGCGCGGCGTCCGCGCCAAACGGCACGGGATTGAACGTGCCGGTCCACTGCCGTGACGCGATGGCGGTCAACACGTCCATCGCATCGCGCGTCGCGCCGGTTGCGGCCACGCCTGCGGGAAAGCCGCCGGCCGCGGCCAGCGCGCCCAGCCGACCGGCCAGGTCGGCGTCCAGCTGCGCATAGCGCGCAGCCACCGCGACATCCCGCCCGCCATTCCAGCGCACGACGTGGCGGAGCAGGATCGCGATGGCCACACCATGGATGGTCCCCCGGTGGGCGGTGAGCGCATTGGCACAGGCATGGGTGGCACCCAGCATGGACCGTTCGATGGCCGCCCCGGCGAGGTGCGCGCCAAGCAGCATGGCCTCCCGGGCCGCCAGATCCGACGGGTGCGACAACACGCGCTCGTAGTTGCCGCTCAGCTTCGTCCAGGCTTCACGGGCGAAGAGGTCCGACACGGGATTGCGGACCCGGGTCACCCAGGTTTCCACCGCATGCGACAACGCGTCATAGCCCGCCGCGGCCGTGACCGGGGCGGGTTGGGTCGCCGTGAGAACCGGATCCAGGATCACCGCGCGAAAGGCCGCTCCGGGATCACCGCAGGCCATCTTCTCGTGCGTGTGCGGGTCCGAGATGATGGCGTAGCTCTGCGCCTCACTGCCGGTGCCGGCCGTGGTCGGGATGCCCACCATGGGGAGGAGCGCACGCGTGGCTTTCCCGTACCCGCGGTAGTCGGCCATCGTCCCACCGTTGGAGAGGACGAAGTTGATGCCCTTGGCACAGTCGAGCGAGCTGCCGCCCCCGAGGCCGATGATGCCGTCCACGCCGAGCGGTGCCGCATGGGCACGTCCGGCCTCGATCATGTCGGAGGTGGGATTCTCGCCGAACTGGTCGAAGTGCGCGACGGCAATCCCCGCATCTGTCAGAATCCGGCTCGCCGCGTCGACATACCCGGCCGCACGGATGCCGGCATCGGCCACGAGCAGCACATGGTGCAGACCGAGGTCGCGCACCACGCCGGACAGCCGCTGCAGGGTGCCTGGACCGCATACGAGTGCCTGTGCCATGGGAGAACCGGAGCGTACCGCCTGCTCCACGGCCGGTCAAGCCACCAGGACGCGGATACGATAACCACGTGCGGAAAGAGATTGTTCCCCTCCTGCGCCTGGCGCTGCCTGTGGTCCTGGCCGAAATCGGCTGGATGGGCATGGGCCTGGTGGACACGCTGATGGTGGGTCCGCTGGGACCAGCCGCCATCGGCGCAGCAGGCGTGGGTAATGCGCTGTTCTTTGCCGTCGCCATCTTCGGCATGGGCGTGATGCTCGGCCTGGACGCGCTGGTCTCGCAGTCGTTCGGCGCGCGCCGCCTGGACGACTGCATCCGCTGGCTCCAGCACGGCATGCTGCTCTCGGCCATCACCGCACCGGTTCTGATGGTGATTTCCTACGGCGGCTGGCTGACCATGGACCTCTGGGGCCTGCACCCCGGCGTGAAGGACATGGCCTCGGCCTACATGGGCGTCATCATTCTGGGCACCCCGGCCCTGCTCTTCTATGCCACGTTCCGGCGCTACCTGCAGGGCATGCATCTGGTGCGGCCGGTGATGATGGCACTCATCACCGCCAACCTGGTGAACGCCGCAGGCAACTGGGTGCTGGTCTATGGCCATCTGGGCGTGCCTGCGCTGGGCATCGCCGGGTCGGCCTGGGCGACCAATCTGGCCCGTCTCTACATGGCCACGTTTCTGGGCATCGCGATCCTGCTGGAGCATCGTCGGCGTGGCGTGCACCACCCGCAGGTGCCATTCGTCTTCGATGCCGGTCGCCTGCGCGGGCTGTTCCGGATGGGAGCGCCGGCCGCCGCGCAGACCATGGTCGAGGTGGGGGTGTTCGGCGCGGTCACCATCATCGCCGGACGACTTGATCCGACCTCACTCGGCTCGCACCAGATTGCCCTGAACGTCGCCTCGCTGGCCTTCATGGTGCCACTCGGCCTGGCCTCGGCCGCAGCGGTGCAGGTGGGCCACGCCGTCGGCGGCGGACGCACCCGCGACGCCGTGGCAGCCGGGTGGGCCTCGCTGGTGGTCGGCCTGGTCGCCATGCTGCTCGTGGCACTGCCGATGCTGGCCATGCCGGTCGCCCTGCTGCGTCCCTTTTCGCAGGACCCCGGAGTGCTGGCGACCGGCGCACGCCTGCTGGCCATTGCCGCGGCGTTCCAGCTGTTCGACGGGGCCCAGGCCGTGGCCACGGGAGTCCTCCGCGGCGTGGGTGACACCCGGTCGGCCTTCGTGATGAACGTCATTGGCCACTGGGTGGTCGGGCTGCCCTGCGGCTATCTGCTCTGCTTTGTCGCGGGCTGGGGCGTGGCCGGGCTGTGGATCGGCCTGTCGATCGGCCTGACGATCGTGGCGCTGGCCCTGACGCTGATCTGGCGGCGCCGCGCAGCGCAGTTGCTGCGGGATGGACTGGCGGCCCCGGGCGTCAGGCCGCTGCCGGCAGGCTGATCCGGAAGATCGACCCGGCCGGCGAACTGTCGATGTCGATGGTGCCGCCGTGCGCCACCACGGCCCTGTGTGCAATGGCCAGTCCCAGCCCGAGCCCGCCCTGTTCGCTGGATCGGGATGCGTCCACCCTGTAGAAGCGATCGAAGAGCCGGGACCGGTGTTCGAGCGGGATGCCCTCGCCCGTGTCGGCGACCTCCACCACCACCCGCCCTTCAGGCGCTCGTCGGACGGTGACGCGAATCGCCCCGCCCTGCGGCGTGTACTTCACGGCGTTGTGGATGATGTTCACGATGGCCTGACGCAGGAACACCGGGTCCCCGGACACGACCGCGCCGTCATCGCCCTCGATCACCAGACGCTGCTCCTTCTCTTCGGCCAGCACTTCCAGCATGGCGCCTGCCTCGCGGGCCAGCGCCAGCATGGCCACGCGCATCCGCGTCAGCGGCGCGTCACCGTCGGTCCGGGCCAGCTCCAGCAGGCCATCGACCAGACGCGTCAGGCGCGCCACCTCTTCAAGCATGCTGGCGATGACTTCTCGCGCGTCGTCTGGCGTGCGTGCTTCCTGCAGCCCCACTTCCCCGACGCTGCGCATTGAGGCCAGGGGCGTGCGCAGCTCGTGCGACGCATCGGCCGTGAACCGGCGCAGCCGCTCGAAGGATTGCTCCACACGGTCGAGCAGACCATTGAACACGGCGGCCAGATGCGCCAGTTCCGTGTCGAGATGCGAGGCATCCAGCCGCTCGTCGAGCCGCGCTGGCGTGATGCCGGCCACGCGGGTGGCCAGCTGGTCTATGGGAACCAGCGCCCGACCGACCAGCGCGTAGGCTGCAACCGCGGCCAGCAGCAGCATCACGACAAACGAGAGCAGCGTATCCACCACCCAGTCGGTGACGCGTTGCCAGACCGGCTCGAGGCTGTAGGCCAGCCGCAGCACGGTGGCCCGGTCCCCGAACAGGTGGCGGCGGCTGACCAGCAGGATGCGCGTGCCGTCGTCCAGCTGGCCGGTGCGCTCCGAGTAGCCCCCCACGCCCTCGCCTTCGAACGGGGCGCCGCCCAGCGTGCCTGACCCGAGGCGCTCATTCCGGAAGAGCAGGCGCCCGTCAGGCGCGATGATCTCGAAATACCGCTCCAGCACGAACCGGGACTCGGGATGGTTGTGATAGTCGTCGCGAACCCGAGGCGCGCCGTCGGCCCCGAAGGTGACGAGCCCCTCGATCGTCTCCAGATCCTGCACGATGTAGCGGCTGAGCTGCCCTCGGAGCTGGCTGAACATCACCGACGACGTGCCCACGACGAACACCGTCAGCACCAGCGTCAGCAGGCCGACGTACCACAGGGTCAGGCGCACCCGCAGGCGACGCGGACCAGACCAGCGAAGGCTCATGCCGCGTCACCCCCGCGCAGAGTGAATCCGACCCCGCGCACGGTCTGCAGGAGCTTGCGGCCGAACGGATCGTCGAGCTTGCGGCGCAGGCGTGCCACGTGGACGTCGATGACGTTGTCGATGGGCGTGCCACGCAGGGTGGCCTTCCAGACGTCGCGCGCCAGCATCTCGCGCGAGACCACATGGCCCACGTGGCGCAGCAGGTACTCCAGCATCTCGAACTCGCGCGCGGTCAGCTCCAGCGCACGCCCGCCCCGCTGGACCAGCCGCCGGGCCACGTCCATCTCGAGGTCTTCAAGCCTGAGCACCGTCTCCCCCTCTGTCCGGCCACGCCGGAGGAGCGCCCTGACTCTCGCGAGCAGCTCGGGAAAGGCGAAGGGCTTGACGAGATAGTCGTCGGCGCCGGCATCCAGACCCCGCACCCGATCGTCCACGGTGTCCTTGGCCGTCAGCAGGAGCACGGGGGTGGTGACGCCATGCTGCCGGAG
Source organism: Acidobacteriota bacterium (assembly GCA_021731095.1). GTDB lineage: Bacteria > Acidobacteriota > Vicinamibacteria > Vicinamibacterales > UBA2999 > JAKFYA01. The sequence goes on from JAKFYA010000085.1 coordinate 13,085, forward strand.
GGCGGCCAGGATTTCCAGACCATCCCGCCCCGGGAGCATGACATCGAGAACCAGCAGGTCTACAGGCTGCGTCGTGGCCAGGTAGAAACCGTCTTCGCCAGAATGGGCGAGCTGCACGGCGTAGCCGTCAGCCTCCAGCCCCTTCTGCACGGCGCCGGCGAGCTTCCGTTCGTCTTCGACAACCAGGATGCGCACGTTGGAACGGATGGTATCAGCCCCGCTCGCCGAACGCGCTGACGGGCGCCTGACATCTTCCTGACCCGCGCGTCAGGGAATCTTCAGGGTCTCTTCAGTGGTATCCGGGATGCGGCCGGCGTACAAACACACTACGAGCCTGCGGACGGCGTCGCCGCCCGGGGCCACCTGGATGCAAAGGAGCACGACATGCGCGCACGGATGCGACGACTCGGTCTACTGGCAGTGCTGATCCTGACCCTGACCTCGGTGTTTGCCGGAGCGCAGGAGAAGAAGGGCGGCAATCCGGACGCCGCGAAGCTCAAGAACCCGCAGGCGGCGACGCCCGAATCGGTGGCGGCCGGCGAAGCGGTCTACATGAAGCGCTGCCGCGGCTGCCATGCCAGGGATGGTTCGGGTGGTCCGCCGAAGGACACCGGTGAAGAGCCGGCCTGGCCGCTCAACGATGACAGCTGGGTACACGGCAGCACGGACGGCGAAATCTTCCATGTCATCCGCAACGGCATCCCGCCTTCGCTGGTCATGGAACCGTGGGATGACCGCATCAGCGAGACGGACACCTGGCATCTGGTGAACTTCATCCGCACGCTGAACAAGAAGCCGTAGCAGGACCGCCCTACAATGGCTCTCGCGGAGGAACCATGAGAGCCATTGTCGTGCGTGCGTTCGGGGGACCAGAGGTCCTGACACTCGAGGAGACAGCCACGCCGACGGCGGGCCCGGGGCAGGTGCTGGTGCGGGTGGGCGCAGCGGGCGTGAACCCGGCCGACACGTACATCCGCGGAGGCAGCTACGCCATCAAGCCGCCATTGCCCTACACCCCGGGCCGGGACCTCGCCGGCACGGTGGAGGCGGTGGGCGACGGCGTGACGGCGCTGAAGGCCGGTGACAGGGTCTATGCGGACGGCGTCGGCGAGACGTCTGGTGGATACGCCGAATTCGCGGTCTGCGAGGCCCGGCACCTGCACCGGCTGCCGGACCGCATCTCCTTCGCCCAGGGCGCCGCTTTGGGCGTGCCCTATGGCACCGCCTGGCACGCGCTGGTGAACCGGGGTGCCGCTCGCGCCGGAGAGACACTGCTGGTCCACGGGGCCAGCGGCGGCGTTGGGGTGGCGGTGGTGCAGCTGGCGCGGGCCCGCGGCCTGCGGATCATCGGCACAGCGGGAACCGACGCCGGCCTGGCGCTGGTGCGCGCCCAGGGCGCCCACCACGCGCTGAACCATCGGGCCGCCGGCTACGAGGAGGAGGTGCGTGCCCTGACCGGCGGCGCGGGGGTGGACCTGGTGGTGGAAATGCTGGCCAACGTCAATCTGGATCGCGACCTGGATCTGCTGGCCCGCGGCGGCCGGATTGTCGTGGTCGGCAACCGCGGTCGGACCGAGATTGACGCACGGAAGATCATGTCGCGCGAGGCGGTGGTGACGGGCGTCATGATCTTCGGCATCTCGCCGTCTGACCTGGCTGGCGCCCACGCCGGCATCGGGGCCGGCCTCGAGAACGGCACGCTGAATCCCGTGGTCGGGCGCGAGCTGCCGCTGGCCGACGCGCCAGCGTCGCACGTGGCCGTGATGGAGAGCGGCGCCCAGGGCAAGATCGTCCTCATGCCCTGAGCCTCCGGGACGGGCTCGGCGCGCTACTGCGCGCGCGCCAGCTCGTCTTCGATAATTCCTTCAAACACGTCCCAGGGCTGGGCGCCGGTGACACGCCGACCGTTGATGAAGAGCGTCGGCGTGGAATCGATGCCCAGTGCCTTCCCCTCCTCAGCGCCATCCGTCACCCGCGAGGCAAGCCGTCCCGCATCGAGACACGCGGCGAAGGCGACCGGCTCGGCCCCCACGGCCACGGCGTGCTTCTTCAGGCTGTCCACGGCCAGATCCTTCTGGTTGGCGAACAGCCGGTCGTGCATCTCCCAGTACTTCCCCTGCTCACCGGCGCAGTGCGCGGCCTCGGCCGCACGGGCTGCCAGCGGATGAATGTTCTCCAGCGGGAAGTCCTTCCAGATCACCCGCACCTTGTCGCCGTACTTCTCGCGTACACGGGCCAGTGTCGGGTTCACCCTGGCACAGAAGGGGCACTGGTAGTCCGAGAACTCGATGATCGTGATCGGGGCCGTGGCCGCCCCCCGGGACGGGTTGTAGGCGGCAACTGCCACGGTCTGACGCGGCGGTGCCAGCGTCAGGCGCATGGCCGGCCCCGCTTTCCGGAGTTCGGCCACCAGTGCCGCACGGGCACTGGTCTCCTGCTGCGTGGCCAGGAAGTCACGAATCGACCCTTTCACGTCATCGAGGGACGCGCCTTCCATCTGCGCCTTGTTCGCGTTGTAGAAGGCCTGCACGTCGGCGTCGGTCACCGGCTTGCGCCGCTGCGCCACCTCGGCTTCGAGGAACTTCTCGACCGTCAGTCCCTTTCCTGTGGCCGCCTGCGCGATCAGCGACTCGGCGACCAGCCGCTCGAACGCGGCTTTGCGGCCGTCGTACAGGGCCTGCTCGGCCTGGGCCTGTGCCGAGGCATCGAAGCGTTTCCAGTTCTCGTCCAGGTCCTGCAGCGTCACCGTCCGCGTGCCGATGGTTGCCGCCGACTCCGACGGCTTCGCCTGCCCTGCACAGAGCGCTGGCACCAGACACGCCACGGCGACCAGCAGACTGCGGCCCAGCGCGTTAGATGAGCGCATACTGCCCCGCCTGCGGAGGTCCGTCGAACAGCGGACCACACTGGGCCAGCGTGGCCTGCAGCTCCGCGCCAGCGATGTGGGCCTGCAGCGTCTCCGGGTTCTCCCACCGCTCGATGACGCAGAAGCGTGTCGGGTCTGCCGTGTCCTGCAGCAGGTCGTACTGCATGCAGCCCGCCTCAAGCCGAGTTGGCGCGAGGAGTGAGGTGAAGAGCGCCTTGAACGCGTCTTCCTTGCCGGCCTTGGCGCGGAAGTGAATGACCATGTTGACGGTCGCAGCCATGCAGTGACTCCATTCGGGGACAGCCCGCTATTGCGGCAGGAACAGGCGGACGCCGACGCGGAACGTGCGCGGCCAGCCAATGGTACGAATCGGCGTGCGACCCGCGTCGTAGACGGTATCCAGCAGGTTCTCGATGGCCACGAACGCCTGCACGCCCTGGCGGAGAGCCTGCGACACCGACGCGTCGATCACGCCGAAGGAATTCAGGGTGAAGGCATTGAGGTCGTCATCGAACTGATCGCCCACCAGGCGGGCCTGGACCGCCCCTGTGAAGGAGCGCTCGACGTAGGTGAGGTTGGCCGCCAGCTGATAGCCGGGGACCTGCGGCGTGGTGTTGCCTTCAAGCGTAGGCTGCTTCGGTGCCTTGGCAAACCGCGACCGGGTGAAGCTGGCCACGCCGCCGATGGTCCAGTGCTGGTTCGGCCGGACATCCACCTCCACCTCGGCGCCACTCGCCCGCACGGTGTCCGTGTTCTGCCGCTGGCGCGTGATCTGCGCGGGCGCCGTGGCCACGGTGACATTGGTGATGGCCCCGGCCAGCTGGTTCCAGAAGCCGGTCACACGGGCGGACACCTTCCGACGGGCATAGAGGGCGCCTCCCTCGAAGCCTGTGAGGTGCTCGGGCTCGAGCAGCTGATTCGGGTTCGTGACCACGTTGCCCACCCGGAAGCCGCGATGCAGTTCGTTCAGCGTCGGAGTGCGGTGCGCCCGGTAGACAGAGGCCTGCAGCGAGAGCTCCTCGGACAGCGTGTAGGCCGCCGACGCACGCGGCGAGAGAAAGAGGGTCGACTGACGGGACAAGGCCGGATCATTCGGCGTGGAGCTCCACGAGTCGAGCCGGGTGCCGGCCACGACCGTGAGGTTCGTGAGTGGCGTCAGGCCGAGGCGCGCATAGCCCGCCGCGCCGTTCTCGGTGCCTCCGGCCAGCACCGGACCGGTCACCGTGCCGTTCACGGCGTACCGCATCTCGCTGACAGTGGACTTGGTGTGGCGCCCTTCGGCCCCGACGAGCACCTGACGGTTCCCCCAGGCGCGGGTCCACTGCCCGCTGACCAGCGAGAAGTCGGTGGGCGTGCGCTGGTCGGTCGTGAGCCGCTCGGTGGCGCGGTCCGCCGCCACGGCGGTGAAGGTCTGGAAGTAGCTCTGGTTACCACCGGCAGCCCGCGCCTGCCACAGGCCTCCAGCCAGCGGGCCTGCCGCCTGACCCGAGAACTGCTTCCAGGTGGTGTCGTTCACCTGGAGCGGAGTGCCGTTGCCCCGATTCTCGGAGTACTGGCTGTAGCGGGCGCTGGCGTTCCAGGTGCCCGGGTTGTAGCCCCCCTGCACGAAGCCGGTGTTGTAATCGCTGTCAGCCGGCACGTCGACGCCGCCGCGCGCTTCGGGCGCGATGGTCATCACCCCGTCCGTTCGCACCCACTCGCCGGCGGCCTCGCCGTGCCACCCGCGCAGTTGGGAGCCACCGAACACCGATGAGCGAAGGGTGTCGTTCGAGCCAGCGTCCACCGTGGCGCGCACGCGGGTGCTGCCCGGCTTGAAGGTGAGCACCTGCACCACACCACCCAGCGCATCCGAGCCATAGAGGTCGCCGGTGGCACCGCGCACAACCTCGACGCGATCAACGGCGGCCTGCGGCACGCGGTTCCAGTAGACCCAGCTGCCGAAGGCGTCGTTGAGTGGCTGGCCATCGGCCAGCACCACCGTCCGGCTGGCGCCCGAGCCCGACACGCCGCGCAGCGTCACACCCTGCGTGGTGGGGTTCGACACCCGCGACGACGAGCGGCGGAACAGGGTGAATCCAGGTGTGTTGCGGAGGGCATCGTCGAGCGCGCCTGAGCCGGAGTTGAGCAGCTCGGCCGACGTGACCACCGTCGTGCTGGCCGCCGTGGCCAGCTTGTCCACGCCCCGCGAGGCGGTCACGGTGACGGCTTCGACAAACGACTTCGGCTGCAGCACCAGCCGCACGGGACCCGTGGTGGCCGAGATGACGGTGTCGGCAAAGCCGGGCGCCGTGGCCGTGAAGGTAACGGCCCCAACGGGCATGTCCGTCAGCTCGAAGAGGCCGTCCGTGCCGGTCGTGAGCGTGCGGGCCGGACCGGACCCGGCTGTCACCACCACCGTGGCACCGGGCACCGGAGCGCCCGAGGTGTCCACCACCAGGCCAGTGAGGCCGGCGGCTGCAGACGAACCCGTCCACAGCAGGACGACGGTGGCAAGAAGACCAATGAAACGCATGAAGACAGACCTCCGGGGGGCCAGGTGACGCCGAATGAGCACAGTGCGGCCCCTGCAAAATACCTCAAAAGAAGACAGTTCGTTTCCCGGCGCAGGTGGACCGGACGGAACGGCGATTGCTAAGCTTGAGGCCATGCGCCTCCGGACCGTCCTCTTCTGCCTTCTGCTGACACTGGTTGCTGTCCCCGGGCGCGCCCAGCAGGCCACCTTCAAGGGCGGCACGCGCGTGGTGTCCGTGTTCACCACCGTGCTCGACGCCAACCGGCGCCTGGTGGCCAACCTCGAGAAGGAAGACTTCTCGATTCTCGACGACGGCAAGCCCGTCGAGCTGGCCCTGTTCGAAAACGGGGTCACCCCCTTCACCGTGGTCGTGATGCTCGACACCAGCGCCAGCATGACCGGCAGTCTGGACCTGCTGAAACGCGCCTCGGAACAGTTCCTCATCCGGATGCTGCCCCAGGACAAGGGGCAGGTGGGCGCCTTCAACGACAAGATTCAGCTCAGTGGCACCTTCACGAACGACCGGGACGATCTGATTGGCGCCCTCGGCGACCTGCAGTTCGGCAACCCCACGCGCATCTGGGATGCCGTGGACGTGAGCATCGAGGAGCTGAAGTCCGCCAGCGGCCGCAAGGTGGTGCTGGTGTTCACCGACGGCGACGATACGTCCAGCAAGCTCAGCTTCGGCAAGGTGCTCGACAAAGCCAAAGCCGAAGAGGTGATGGTGTATGCCATCGGACTCGAGTCTGATTACTTCAACGGACAGCGCCGGGTGCGCAGCAAGCCGGACCGCAGCCTGAAGAAACTGGCCGAGGAAACCGGCGGCGGCTACTTCGAGCTGCAGAAGACCGACGACCTCGGCCCCACCTTCACGCGCGTCGCGCAGGAGCTGCACAGCCAGTACACGCTGGGCTTCACCCCGACCACGCTGGACGGGAAGGAGCATAAGCTGGAGGTGCGCATGAAGCAGACCGGGCAGGTGGCCCGCGCGCGCAAGAGCTATCTGGCCACGTCGAACTGAGTCACACCCACCCCATGAGCGAACTGACCGAGCAGACCTTCCGCGTCGCCGCCGACGACGCGCTCGACGCCCTCCGCCGCGCACTTGGCCCGCTGGCCGACGAGGCCGACTTCGAAGTGGAGTTGCAGAACGGCGTGCTGCAGGTGGTCTTCGAGGACCCGAAACCTGGCAAGTTCGTCATCAGTCCCAACGCCCCCGTCCGCCAGATCTGGGTCTCGGCCCTGTCACGCAGCTTCAAGCTGTCGTGGGATGAGGCGGCTGGCACCTTCGCCCTTGAAGGGGAGACCCTGCCGAACCTGCTCGACCGCCTGGTTCGCCAGTTCCTGGCGGGCTGAGCCAGCGCCTGTTCCGTCTGGGATATCGCCCGACGACGGCCCCGCGCCAGACTCGATCCGGACGCAGGCACCCGGGCACTCCGCCCGGCCCCCCGCGTCCCGGATTGAAGGTCACATGCTCTGGACCGTGTTCGTCGTCCTGCTCGTCCTCTGGCTGCTCGGCATGGTGACGGCCTACACCATGGGCGGCTTCATCCACGTCCTGCTGGTCATTGCCGTGGTCGTCGTGCTGCTCCGCATCATCCAGGGACGGAACCCGCTGAAGGGGTGAGCCGCCCCTACTGCAGGCGGTTCCACAACGCCTGGCCGTCGGCGCCGTAGACCACGACATTGCCGTCGTCCTGCACGACCAGGCGCGCTCCGGGATTGCCCGACGTGCCCGTAAAGAACACGGCCGTGCCGGTGCCGTCGTAGACCACGAAGTTGCCGTCCGCCTGCAAGGTGGTGCGTCCGGCCGTGGCCGTGGGCGGATTGGCGGTCCAGACCACCTGGTTCAGCGTGCGATCCACCAGCACCAGGCTCCCATTGGTCTGGTAGGTGAGTCGAAAGGCCCCACCGGCCGACACCAGCGAGTCGCCGGGCAGGATATCTGCCCGCATGGTCAGCGTCCACGCACGTCGCTCGGTCAGGGCACCCGTCGGGTCCTGACGCACGGCCGGATTGACGTCGGCCACGTCCACCTCCACGCGGTGCACCCCTGGCCCCAGCCCGGACGTGGGCAGAGCCAGCGACGTGCTGGTGCCGACCTGTACGCCATCCACCCGCCAGACCACCTGCAGCGAGCGCCCTACCTGCGGTACCACGGTCACGCCGAAGGCAACCACTTCGCCCCCCACCGGCTCCAGGCTGGCCGACGCCGGCGTCACGCTGTCGATGGGCGACACGAAGTTGTAGATGCGGCGCGTGAGCTGCTCGGTGTTGATCTGCTCGAACGGGCGCGACAGTGTCCGCATCTTCGAGTCGAAGGTCGGCCGGAAGAGACCGGGCGGGCAGGTCACCGCGAAGTCGTAGAGTCCGACCACACCAGGAGCGGTGCCGGCGGTCGGGACCGGTGTGTCCGCATTGATCCAGTGCGCCCACTTCACCAGGCTCCGGTCCGCCTGACGGGTCACATTGGCAGACGGGGTGTCGTCCTCGAAACAGATGTCCCACTCATACTCGTCCGCGAGCTGCCCCAAGGTGTGGCCCACAGCGTGCAGGGCCTGCTCGGCCATCAAGGCATGGGTCGAGGCGACAGCCACGAAGCCGGCAGCATAGCCCGGCTCCGGGTCGTTCACCAGCACGATCACGAGGTCGCGCAGGTCTGCCGTCAGCGAGCGGCTCAGCACCTCGGTCACGGCATTCGGGTTGATGCAGAGCCGGTCCGGGATGTTGCGGCAATTGAAGGTCGCGCCGAGGGCCGTATTGCGCAGCTGGCCGCGTTCCGGGTGGTCCGCACCGGACTGGGGCGAGACCACATCAACGCGGCGCACGTTGAAGTAGGGCGCGTACGTGAGAAAGGGCTCCTGCGCGAAGAACCCCTGCAGCAGCAGGTCGGTGTCGCGCGAGAACTTCAGCATCTCGTCGGCCGTATAGCCGTCGCCCATCACCACCAGGTTCAGGCGATTGCCATCTGGCCCGTTGTTGCGCAGGGTGACAACCGGCTCGGCCCAGGCCAGCGAGGCGCAGAGCGTGAGGAGCAGTGCCAGCGCGGTCTTCATCGTGGCACCGCCACTTCGCCCAGCAGGTCGAGCGCGAAGTCGGTCCCCTGCCAGCGCGGCTGATACACCCGGACCGCCTCCAGCGACGGGTGGTCAGGAACCGCCACCACCAGGTCTGCCTCATCGAGCACCACGGTCTGACCCACCAGGTGGCCCTGCTCGTCGGCCGCCTCGAGGCGCATCAGACGCGGGTTCTGAGTGAGCCGCCAGTCCAGCTCCCGCCCGCTGGCATCCACGCTGACCACCACAAGGTGGTTCGGTCCCAGCTCTGGACGCCGCTCCACGCGGAGGCGACCGCCGGAGCGCTGCTGTCCGAGCAGGGAGAGCGTGCGTCCTCCGGCGACCCGGCTGGCCTGGCTGGTAGCTGACCACTGCAGGCGAACCGTGACCACGCCGCGCATCTGCGTCATCTGCGACGCGGTGGCGCGCAGCGACTGGAAGGTGCGGGTGGACGAGGTCTGGGCCGAGGCCGGCAGCGTCACCAGACCGAGGGCGGCGCCGAGCGCCGCGCAGCCGCCCAGGCGTCGCCATGAAACCACATGCATGAGGTGTTCTCCCTGGCGGCCGATGGGCCGCTACAGGAGAAGAACGAAGCAGAGCGGCAAAGCGAACATCTCAGACGGCGTGGAGGCCCCGGTGTTCGGTGCGGTCAACGCAGCCGTTTGGTCAGACAGGAGCATGTATCCTGTTCGGCACAGCCGTCCTGTGCTGAGCACGGCTGGGCGCCGCTGAAGGCGCCAGACCACTCGATTGAGGG
>JAKFYA010000163.1 GCA_021731095.1 Acidobacteriota bacterium
AACGAGACGTGAGGTCGGCAGGCGCAGGCGCCTGCCGACCTCACGTCTCGTTGTGTCTGCGTTCCAGCTGGAGGACGACGCGATTGTGCCGCCGTCAGGTTTCGCGGACGAGCTGGCCGCCGCCGGTCTTGAGCAGCGGTCGCGTCCCGAGGTGCCGCTCGAGCCTCGCGTGTTCGAAGAGGAAGCGCTGCTCGTGGCTCCGATGCGCCCCGATGTGCTGGAGCCAGTGGCGGCGGCGTGGGCCGCGCTGCGCGACACCCCTCCACCGGACCGGCGTGCGATGGCCACGGCGGCCGACGCGCCGGCCGTGCGTGCCTGGTCCCTCAGTGCGCTTGAGAGGTATCAGAACTGCCCGTTCCAGTTTTTTGCGGCACACATCCTGCGTCTGGAAGAGCCCGCCGAGGACCAGTCGGTACTGAATCCGCGACTGCGCGGCCAGTTTGTCCACCGGGTGTTCCAGCAGTTTTTCGAGGCCTGGGACGCGCGAGACGAGGGCGCCATCACGCCCGAGCGGGTCGACGCCGCGCGGGAGGTGTTCGTGGCGGTGGCCGAGAGGGAGCTGGCCGCCCTCCCTGCCGCTGACGCGGCGCTGGAGCGCGCGAGCCTCTTCGGCTCACCGGCGTCGATGGGGGCCGTGGATGTCCTGCTGGGGCTGGAAGCCGAGCGACCCGAACCGGTCATCGAGCGGCGGCTGGAGTGGCGGCTGGAGGGCGACTTCTCGCTGGGTGGTGAGGACGGCCGGCGTGCGGCGCTGAAAGGGGTCATCGATCGCGTGGATCTGTTGCAGGGCCGGCGCCTCCGCGTGATTGACTACAAGTCCGGTCGCCGTGCCATCGATGCCAGGCGCGCGCTGCAGGCGCCGATCTACGCGCTGGCGGCGGCCGAGCGGCTGGGTGAGCGGGACGGCCTGCCGTGGACCGTGGAGGCAGCCGGCTACATCAGCCTGCTCGGCCGCAAGGCGGTCACCGAGATTGTGAAGGCCGACGACGACGGCGCGGGAGCCCTGCTGGCCGAGGCCCGCGAACGGGTGTTTGCCGCGCTGGACGGCATCACACAGGGGCGCTTTCCACCGAGACCGGTCGAAGCCTCGCAGTGCGGCTATTGCGCGTATGGGTCGGTCTGCCGCAAGGACTACGTTGATGAGCCATAGCCCCGGTCACGACGACGCCGCGCGTCTGCGTGCGGTGGACCCGCGATTCAACGTGGCGCTGCAGGCCTCGGCCGGTACGGGCAAGACGCGCGTGCTGGTGGACCGGTACGTGAACCTGCTGTCGCAGGGTGTCGACCCCGCGAATATCCTCGCCATCACGTTCACCCGGAAAGCCGCTGCCGAGATGCGCGAGCGCATTGTGGCCAGCCTGCGCGCGGCAGCCGAGCGCGGAACGCTCCAGCCCGGACGCTGGCGTGAACTGCGAGACCGGCTTGGCGACATCGCCATCAGTACGATTGATGCGTTCTGCCTGTCGCTGTTGCGCGAGTTTCCGCTCGAGGCCGATGTCGACCCGGTGTTCCGCATGGCCGACGACACGGAAGTGCCTCGCCTGGTGGACGAGTCGCTCGACCGGACCTTCCGCATTGGCCGGTCGCTGGCCCGAGACGATGAAGCCGTGGCATTGCTGTTCTCGACACTGGGCGAGCGGCGGGCGCGTCAGGGCCTGACGGCGCTCCTCGAGCGTCGCCTGGTGGCGCCTGGGGTGCTGGACCGCTTCCTGGCGCGCGGGCCCGGAGGCCTCACGACGGCCGAGGCTGGGGCCCGCTTGCTGCGGGCACTCGACGATGCGCTCGCCATGATGCCCGGAGGGGCCGACGGGTTCTTCGACAGTGGGCCCACCACGCCTGGCTTCGATCTGCTGCGCCGGACCATGCGCGACCGACGGCCCGAGATGATGCCTGCGCTGGTGTCTCGCGTGCGGCGCTACTTCCTGACCCAGGATGGAGACCCGCGCAAGCGGATGCCGGGCAGGAAGGCGGACTTCGCGTCGCCAGCCGACTGGACGCGGCACAAGGAAGCGCTGATGGGTCAGGTGGAGGTCATCCATCGCGCCCTGACCCACTACCGCCAGGAGCTGAACGCCATCATGGCGCGAGGTGTGCGCACCATCTATGCCATAGCGCTGGCCGAGTACCGCCGCACGCTGGATGCGCATGCCGTCGTCGATTTCTCGGACGTGCTCATCCGCGCGCTCGAGCTGCTGCGCCAGATGGATGAGTTCTCGCAGAGCCGGTTCCGTCTGGAGTCGCGGTATCACCACATCCTCGTGGACGAGTTCCAGGACACCAGTCACCCGCAGTGGGACCTGGTGTCGCTGCTCGTCCGCTCGTGGGGCGAGGGGGCGGGCCTGGCGCACTCCGGTCCGTTCCAGCCCTCCATTTTCGTGGTCGGCGATCCGAAGCAATCGATCTACGGCTTCCGCGACGCCGATGCGTCAATCCTCGACGCGGCTGGCAGCTTCCTCGAGGAGCTGCGGCCAGACGAGCCGGGCGACGTCCGGCATGCCATCTCCCGCAGCTATCGGTCGGTGCCCGGGCTGCTGGCGTTCGTCAACGATGTCTGTGAAGCCATGGCCTCGCCCCGTGAGCCCGGTGCGTTCCGCTATGACGAGCCTGATCGCTTCCCGCTCCCGCCGGTGGACGTCCACGCCCCGGAACCCGAGGCCGTCGTTGGTCTGATTGGTGGTCCCTCGTCGGAGGTGTGCGCCGAGCGCGTCGCCGGTGAGATTGCGCGCCTGCTGGAGGAAGGCATGGTGCGCGACCGTGCCACAGGGCTTCCGCGCAGGACACGACCTGGGGACGTGGCCATCCTGTTCCGGAGTCGCGACAGCCATCGTGCCTTCGAGGCGGCGCTCGAAGCCCGGGGCATCCCGGCGTACGTCTACAAGGGGCTCGGCTTCTTCGATGCCGACGAAATCAAGGATGTGCTGGCGACACTCTGGTTTCTGGCCGCGCCGGCGTCCGACCTGCGCGCGGCCGCCTGGCTGCGCTCGCGGATGGTCGGCCTCTCGGACGAGGCGCTCCGCCGGCTGTCGCCTCGGCTGGCCGAACACCTGACCCGGCGCGAGCCGCCGACCGCGGCCGACACGTTGGCGCCGGCAGATGCGGTCCGATTTGTCCAGGCGCGGGCAGCGGCGTCCCGCTGGTTGCCGCAGGTCGACCGGATGCCAGTGGCCGAGCTTCTCGATCTCGTGCTGCGCGAGTCGGCCTATGCGGCCGAGCTGCGCGGTCCTCGCATGGCCCAGGGCCGGGAGAACCTCAAGAAGTTCAGGGCACTGGTGCGGCGCATCCAGAACCGCGGCTACCTGACGCTGTCCCGCGTCACCGACTATATCCAGCGATTGTCGCTTGGGGACGAGGCGACGGCTGCCGTGGACGCACTGGACGCGGTAAACCTGATGACCGTGCATGCGTCAAAGGGGCTGGAATTTCCCGTGGTCTGCGTCGTCAACCTCGGGCGCGGCACTGGCAGTGCCGGCGACCCGATTCGCCTGTCGTCAGAGGGACCCGGTGACGCCGCCGCCTCCGTCTCGATTGGTGATTTCCGGTCTGACGCCGATGAGCGACAGCCGGAGCGGGACCGCGAGGAGACCAAGCGCCTGCTCTATGTCGCACTGACGCGGGCCCGTGACCGCCTCTATCTGGCGTCTGTGCTGCGGGATGGCGTCCTGCGTCCCGGGAGGGGCAGTCTGGCCGAGGTGTTGCCAACCGCGCTGCAGGGGCTCTTTGGTGTGGCGGGTGCCGCCACGGACGGGGACGCCGGGAACACATCGCTCATCTGGGAGGTGCCAGGTCGCGCCGGGCACCGCATGCTCGTGTGTCGTGCTCGCCTGGAGTCTCCGGACTCGGGGAGGCTGCCCGACCACGAGGCGCCTCCGCGCGCCGACAACTTCGGGTCGCTGGCTGCCGAGCCCTCCGGTGTGGCGGTGACGGCTCCCGAGCCCGGTGCGCCGTTCGCTGGTGCCCGGCGCCTGCCACCTGCCGAGGCGACCCAGATGGAGGCGTTGGCACGGTCCGAGCGGGCGCTCGGTGTGCTGGTGCATCGCCTGTTTGAGCGTCATGGCCTCTGTCCGGAGCTGTCGGGAGCCGAGGTGGACGTACAGGTCCACAGCCTCTTGGCCGACGACGCACCCACCGATGCCAGGGGGCGGGCGGCCTTGTCCGGTCGTGCACTCCTGGCCTACCAGGACCTCTGCAGTCAGTCCGCAGTGCAGCAGGCCTTCGCCTCGGGGGTCCGCTACCACGAAGTGCCCTTCACGGTGCGCCAGGACGGCACGGTCGCGCGGGGCACCATCGATTGCCTGATTCAGCGACCTGACGGCGGCGTGACCGTCCTGGAGTTCAAGACGGGGGTCCGCCGTCCGGAGCACCAGGAACAGGTCGAGACCTACTGCCAGGCGGCGCGGCTGCTGTTTCCCGGAGTCGCGGTTGCGTGGCAATTGCACTATGCGCGATCGACACGCTGACCAAATGTCATTGCCCTGCTGCAATCCATCCCATACAATCGAACGCAGGAGTTGCGATGATTCGAGAGGAGACCTGCGTGGCACTGACCTGTCCGAGCTGTGGCAACGATCAGAACTTTCTCGTGAAGACCCTCCGGATGCATGTGGTGCACCTTGAGGATGCGCGCGTGGAAGTGTCCGACGAGAGCCGCCCGGCCGTGCTCGAGGTCCTCTGTGACGAGTGCGAAACGGCGCTGAATTTCGACGAACTGGACGAGAACGTCCGCCGGGAACTGCTGCTGACCATCGGCGCGCGCTAGCGCCTCCGCCGCACCAGGCGGTGCGGCGCTCTCCCGTATTCCCCTCTTCTCTTACGGTTCCCCCGCTGGTGGCTCCAGTCTGCTGCCGGCCATTGACTTTCGCCGGGCCCGACTTCTATCGTTGACCTCCGATGGGGACCAGCGCCTATCGCCTTTCTGGTAGTGCGACGACCGACGTGGCCGGCGTCAGCCTCCTGCGTGCCGACTTTGCTGCCGCATTCGCGGACGACGTGCTCGTGGCGTTTCCGTCGGCGGCCGGCGTGGTCGACCGGATGCGCGAACCGTTTCTGGTTGACCGTCCAGGCGAGGCCCTGCCTGTGGATGTCGTGCTGTCGCCGCGTCAGGCTCTGCTGGGCGCCACGCTGCCTCTGGACGTGCCCATCCGGTGCACGTGCCGAGCCTGCGGCGGACGCGGGGAAAGCTGGTCCGAGCCCTGCGCCCGTTGCGCTGGCTCGGGCGTCGAGATGCGGCGGCACCCTGTGCTGGTCTCCCTGCCGTCGCGCGTCACCGATGGCTCCTGCTTCGGCATGGTGATGACCTCGCGTCTGCATCCTTCAACCCGCATTACCGTTCGCGTCGCCATCCGCTGACCCGGGGAGCCTGACGTGGAGCGACACATCCGGATCCTTGCCATCCTCTCCCGGCTGTGGGGCGCGCTGGCCGCCGTGGTGGGCGTGTCGATGTTTCTGCTGTCACTCGGCGCGGCCTCGCTGCTGCTGGCGCCGCAGGGCTCGGCCGTCGGCTTCGCGGCTGGTCTGACCGCCGGCATGTTTGCGATGGCCAGTGTCGTGGCCCTGCTTTGGGGAGGTGCCAGCCTCTGGTCGGGCCAGCTCATGAGCCGCCACGAACCGCTCGGGCGCACGCTGGGGCTGGCTCTCGGTGTCGTGAACCTGCTGGTGCTTCCGTTTGGCACCGCCCTCGGCGCCTATGCCCTCTGGGTGTTGATGGCGCATGAGGGGCGCCGCTACTTCGTGCCGCCCGCAGTAAGCTAGAAGGGCATGAACCCGACTGTGCTCTCTCGCGAGACGGTCCTCGGCGCGCTCCGGGTGGTCATCGACCCCGATCTGCGTCAGGACATCGTGGCCCTGGGCTTCGTCAAGGCGCTCTCCCTCGACGTCGGCCGTGTCAGCTTCACCATTGAACTCACCACTCCGGCCTGCCCGGTGAAAGATCAGATGCGCGATCAGGCCATTGCTGCCGTTCGTGCACTGCCTGGCGTGACGGACGTGGACGTCACCATGTCCGCCAGCGTCCGCTCGGCGGCGAGTCCAGACGCGACCCGCGCCGCGCTGCCGGGCGTGAAGAACGTGATTGCGGTCGGTGCTGGCAAAGGTGGCGTCGGCAAGACCACCGTGTCGGTGAATCTGGCGCTGGCGCTGGCCAGACTCGGCAGCAAGGTCGGCATTCTGGACGGCGACATCTATGGTCCCAACGTGCCAATCATGCTGGGGCTGAACACGCAGCTTGGCACTGACGGCGAGAAGATCGTCCCGGCCGAACGCTACGGTGTGCAGGTGGTGTCGATGGGGTTCCTGACCTCTGACGATTCACCGGTCATCTGGCGCGGTCCCATGCTGCACGGCGCTGTCCAGCAGTTCTTCCGGGAGGTGGCCTGGAAGGATCTGGACTATCTCATCGTCGACATGCCTCCGGGCACAGGCGACGTGGCGCTGTCCCTCAGCCAGACGGTGCCGGTCGCCGGCGCCATCATCGTCACCACACCCCAGCAGGTGTCCCTGGCCGACAGCCGGCGTGCCGTGCGGATGTACCAGAAGCTCAACATCCCGACGCTCGGGCTCGTCGAGAACATGAGCTACTACGCCTGTCCGCAGTGTGATCACCAGGCCGACATCTTCGGACATGGCGGTGGCGAACAGCTTGCCACGGACATGGAGGTCACCTTCCTGGGTCGCCTGCCGATCTACCAGCCCATTCGCGAAGGCGGTGACAACGGGGTGCCGGTGGTGATTGCCGAGCCGGAGTCCGTGGCTGCCCGGGCGTTCGTGACGCTGGCCGAGCGCACTGCCTCACAGGTGTCGATTGCTGCCCACAAACCCGCGGAGGCGACCAGGGGTCGCATTCCGCTCATCCCGGTGAGGTAGCGCCTGCCGCCCGCACTCGAGCTTCCGTATTCACGCGTCACCCTCGACAACGGTCTCGACGTGCTGGTCCACGAGGACCGGCATGTCCCGATCGTGGCCGTCAATGTCTGGTATCACGTCGGTTCGCGGAACGAGCGTCCCGGACGGACCGGATTCGCGCACCTGTTCGAGCACCTGATGTTCGAAGGGTCCGAACACCACAACAAGGGGTACTTCCCGCCCCTGCAGCAGGCCGGCGCGCAACTGAACGGCTCGACCAACACGGACCGGACCAACTACTGGGAAGTGGTGCCGACCAGCGCCGTCGACCTGGCCCTGTGGATGGAATCGGACCGGATGGGCTATCTGCTGCCTGCGCTCACGCAGCAGCGCTTCGAGACCCAGCAGGCGGTCGTCCTCAACGAGCGTCGCCAGAACTACGAGAACCGCCCATACGGACTGGCCCTCGCCGCATTGACGGCCACGCTGTTTCCGGACACGCATCCCTACAACTGGATGACCATTGGCTCGGCCGACGACATCCGGGCGATGAAACTGGACGACGTGCAGGCCTTCTTCCGCACGTACTACCATCCGGCCAATGCGTCACTGGCCATCGCCGGTGACATCGAGACGGCCCGGGCGGTTGAACTGGCCGATCACTACTTTGGTGAAATTCCGGCCGCCCCGCGCCCCGCCCCGGTCACGGCCACGGCGTCGCTCGACCGCGAGGTGCGCCTGGTGCTCGAAGATCGTGTCGAGCTGCCGCGGCTCTACATCGGCTGGCATTCCCCCGCGATGTTCGCGCCGGGTGATGCGGAACTGGACCTGTTCTCGGACCTGCTGGCCAACGGCAAGGTGTCGCGCCTCTATCAGACCCTGGTGTACGAGCGGCGCCTGGCGCTGGACGTGTCGGCCTTCCAGGGCTCGCGCGAGATGAGCAGCTACTTTCTGCTCATGGTCACGGCTGCGCCCGGATCGTCGCTGGACACGATTGCGTCAGTGGTCGACGACGAGCTGGCCCGGTTGTCGGCCGATGGTCCGACGGCGCAGGAGATGGAACGGGCCCAGGCCCAGGCCGAGGCGCACTTCATCTATCGACTGCAGACGGTGGGCGGATTTGGCGGGAAGAGCGATCAGCTCAACGCGTACAACATCTTCCGAGGCGATCCCGGCTACTTCGGTGCCGACCTCGCGCGGTATCTCAACACGACGGCCATCTCGCTCCGCGACGCGGGACGCACGTGGTTGCGACCGGAGGCACGCGTGCTGTTGAGCGTGATGCCCCTTGGCAGCGCCGCTGGGGCCCTGGCCGGTTCTCTCCCTGTGGTGGTCTCCTGATGGCCGTGGACCGCAGCCGCCTGCCAGCGATTGGCGCCGACCCGGCGTTCTCGTTTCCGGCCATCGTGCGGCATCGCCTCGCCAATGGGCTGGCGGTGCGCACCGTCGAGCACGCCAGCGTGCCAGTCGTGTCCTTCATCCTGCAGACCCGGGGAGGTTCCGCCGCCGATGCGCCGGGGCTCGAGGGTGTCACGGCGCTCACGGCTGACATGCTCGACGAGGGCACCGGCGCGCTGACTGCCATTGACGTCTCTGAAGCGCTGGCCCGGTTGGGAGCCGAATTCGACATCGAGGTCGGGCCCGATACCACCAGCGTGACGCTCACGACGCTGGCCCGCTTTGCCGACCGGGGGGCCACGCTGCTGGCCGAGCTGGTGACCCGTCCGAGCCTGCGTGAGGACGATTTTTCCCGCGTGCGTCGCCTGCGGCTCGATCGCCTGCGACAGCTGCGGGATCTGCCGGCAGCGCTAGCCGAGCGGGCCTTTCTGCGACTCCTGTACGGCGCGCACCCGTACGGCCACCTGTCGATCGGCAGTGCGTCAACGCTTGAGGCGCTCACGCTGGAGGACGTGCAGCGGGCGCACGCCGCGCTGTTCCGTCCCGAACGCAGTACGCTCATCGTCGCGGGCGCGCTCTCGCATCAGGCGCTGCTGCATGCGGCCGAGCAGGCCTTCGGCGGATGGCGCCCAGGCGCGTTCGTCCCTGGCGCGTCCGATCGGATGGACGACCGTGTCGTGCCAGCCGTTCCGGTGACACGGCTGGCCGTCATCCCGCGTGAGCGGGCGGCGCAGTCCCACCTGCGCATCGGCCATCTGTCCGCCTCGCGCGCCACGCCGGACTATCCCGCGCTGGTGGTGATGAATGCCGTGCTGGGCGGACAGTTCGTGAGCCGGGTGAATCTGAAGCTGCGCGAAGAGAAGGGCTACACCTACGGCGCGCGAACCGGCTTCGACTGGCGGCTGGGGCCCGGGCCATTCTCGCTCGAGACCAGTGTCGAGACGCCCGTCACGGTTGATGCGGTGGCCGATGCGCTGGCCGAACTGTCGGCGATTCGAGGCGCGCGACCGGCGACCCCCCACGAGCTGACGCTGGCGAAGGCCACGCTCACCCGTGGCTATCCCCGCAATTTCGAAACGGCGCAACAGGTGGGACGCTCGGTGGCCCAGCTGGCGCTGTATGACCTGCCGGATGACTACTTCGCCACGTTCACGCCGCGCGTCAGCGCCGTCTCACCTGACGAGGTCACGCAGGTCGCCGAGCGCCACCTCCACCCGGACCAGTTGACCACGCTGATCGTCGGTGACCATCAGGCCCTTGAGCCGTCACTGGCGGATCTCGGGCTCGGTGCGCCGGTGGTCCTGCCTACCGGGGCCTAACGTGTTCGAGCGGTGGCTCGGTCGGCTTCTCAGCGCGGCAGGGCTCATCGCAGTGGTGGCAGGAGTCCTCGCGGCCGCCACGCTCTGGCTGCTGCTGACAGACCCGGTGACCGTGGTCAGTGTGGCCGATGGTGGCGAGATCACGCCGTTCATCCGTGAGCTGGCGCAACTGCTCTATGACGCGCTTGCCAGTCTGCTGCACTACCTGTGATGGGAGCCAGACCGTGCGCCTTCGCTGAGGGCTGGCGCCGCCCAGATCAGGAGCGGGAATGGCCGGTGGTCAGAGGCTCCGCCGCAGAAACCGGATCAGCATCCACGCATCGTAGAACTTGAAGGGCGCCGACCCCGTGCTGTAGTGCCCGCACGGCAGGACCCCGGTCTCGTGCGGAATGCCCTGGCGACGAAACTCATCGATCAGCGTTTTCGACAGATCCAGCGGGAAGGTCAGGTCGTACTTCGCGTAGATGAGCAGTGACTTCTTGTCGCGTACCTTGTCCAGGTGCGTCCATGGACTGATGGGCCGCCACAGCTCGCGGAGCGTGTCGGCATCGATGTGGCCGTCCAGCCCCTTGCGGACATGGACGGTGGACAACCCGCGCCACACGACATCAGAGAACCACGGCGAGACATGATTGAGCGCCTGAGCCGTGATGAGCGGTTCATGGGCGGCTGTCAGCAGCGACAGGCAGGAGCCGAGGCTGGTGCCGAGCACGCCAATGCGGGTGTAGCCCTGCGAGGCGAGCCAGGCGACAGCGCGTCGTCCGTCGAGGACCGCCTGGCGGCAGACCTGGATGGTCCTGACCACGTTGGAGCTGACGATGTAATCGGCCCGCGATAGCTCGGGTGGCATGCGGTCGTCGTGGTAGGGCAGGCTCAGTCGTAGCGCCGAGATGCCGAAGCGGGCCAACAGCTGGGCCAGGCCGATGTGGCCGCCGGCGTCCGAGTTCCACTGGGGCATCACGATGACGGCGCGACCCTGGGCGCGGTCCACGTCGCCGGGTGAGACCCCACCCACGGGGAACCAGCGCCCGACCACCGTGTTGTTCTCGGGATGCGGTGTGACAAAGGCGCTCGGGAAGCGCAGCGTGCCACCGTCCCCGTTGGCACCGGCCTCGTCGGCCGCCGGTGTCAGGGTGAAATCAGTTGTGGGGGGCAGGTCGTAGAAACCCGAGCCCGGCTGCACCATGGCCTCGACCCAGTTGGCAATCTGCTCAAGCTCGGGACCGGACGTCCGTGCCTCCGGAGGGAGCCAGTCGACGCCCCACTCGAACGGACGGACGACACGGTCCTTGCTGACCGAGGCGAGGCGGCGTTCCCACTCGTGAAAGAACCAGGCGAGCATCAGTGCGCCAGCCGGGCTTCGATGGTGCGTGCGAGCTGGAGCAGCGCGGGCGTGCCGGCGCCGGGGCCAGCCAGCTGGAGGCCGACCGGCAGTCCCGCAGTGGAGGTGCCGCAGGGCAGCGTGATCGACGGGTGGCCGGTGAGATTGAAGAGCTGGGTCAGGCGAAGCATCACGTTTCGAATCGGTTCGTCGGCGTCATTGAGGCGTACGGTGGCCGCGCCAATGGGTGGCGCCGGAATGGCGAGTGCCGGCAGCATCAGGCCATCACGGCCTGCCATGACGCGGTCGACCTCGACGCGCAGCTGGTCGCGTCCCCTGAGCGCGCGGGCATAGTCTTCGGCAAGGACGTATCGGCCCATTTCGAGTCGCATGCGGATGCCGTCCGAGTAGTCGCCCGGGCGCGTGTCGAGCGTGTGCGCGTGATAGGCCGCCGCCTCGGCAAGCACGATGTGGAGATAGATGGGCGCGATGTCCTGGGCGGAGGGAATGACCACGTCCTCGCACACCACGCCGGCCGCCTGCAGCCGCTGGCAGGCGCTGGCGTAGACGCGGGCAACCTCCGGGTCGAGGAGGGTCTCGAAATAGCCGCGCAGCACGCCAAGCCGAGGACGGGCCTGCGCCGGACGGGAGGCCGTCGGCTGGGCGCCGGTGAGTGCGTGGTAGAGGATTGCCGCGTCTTCGACCGAACGGCACAACGGGCCGACGTGATCCATCGTCCGGCTCAACGGGACGACACCTGCGGTCGAGACTTCGTGGAGGCTGGGCTTCAGACCGACCAGGCCACAGGCGGCCGCAGGAATGCGGATGGAGCCACCCGTGTCGGTGCCGAGGGAGGCGTAGGCCATCCCTTCGAGGACGGAAACGGCGGACCCGCCAGAGGAGCCACCGGGTGAGAGCTGCAGGTTGAGCGGATGCCGCACAGGACCATAGGCGGTTTCGTCGCTGGTGGTGCCGAAGGCAAATTCGTGCAGGTTGCACTTGCCCACGAGCACGGCGCCTGCGGCACGGAGGCGGGCGACAGCCGGCGCATCCGACACGGCGACATGCCCGGCACGGACGTGCGAGGCGGCCGTGGTCGGGACACCGGCGACGTCCAGAAGGTCCTTCAGGGATACCGGCACGCCGTGGAGAGGACCACGGTCCAGGCCGGCCGCCCGCTCCTGGTCTGCCTGGCGGGCCTGGGCCCGCGCCTGGTCGCCCATGATGGTGATGAAGGCGTTGGTGGCAGCATTGCGCCGTGCGATGGCTTCGAGACAGGCCTCGGTGACCCCCTCGGACGTGGCCGATCCCTCGCGCAGGCGCCTGGCCAGGGCGGCGATGGTGTCGTGCTCAGCGTGCATCGGTCTGAGGGGAAGTCGTGGGAGACTCTGTGTGACCCGAGGCGTCGTCGTTCCAGGGTGCGGCGCGAAGCGCCGTGGTCGAGCGTGCCAGGCCTTCAAGCAGGACGCGCAGGGCGGGAAGCTCGCGTGCCTCGGCATCCGCGATTGCGTGTTCAAGCCACGCCGTGATGGTCACGGCAGAATTGTAAGCTGACCTATGCGACAGACAAAGATCATCGCGACGCTCGGACCGGCCACCGGCACTGACGAAGGCATTGCGGCGCTGCTCGCGGCGGGTGTGGATGTCTTCCGTCTCAACTTCTCGCACGGCACCCACGAAGGGCATGCCGAAGTTGCGGCGCGCGTACGGCGGGCCGAGGCGGCGTCAGGCCGGCCGGTGGCCATTCTGCAGGATCTGTCTGGCCCGAAGATCCGGACCGGTGCTTTGCGGGACGGCGTGCTGGACCTGGTGGCCGGAGAACGTCTCGACATCGTCGCGGGTGACTTCGTTGGCGAGCGGGGGCGTATTTCGACCACCTACGCGGACCTGCCCAAGGCAGTGCGTCCCGGTGACCCGTTGCTGCTCGACGACGGCCACATCCAGCTGCGCGTCGAGGCGGCCGACGGACAGACGCTCGAGACGGTGGTGGTATTCGGCGGGAGGCTGGGCGAGCACAAGGGCATCAATGCGCCGGGTGCGCCGCTGCCAGCCGTCGGCCTCACGCCAAAGGATGCCGACGACCTGGCGTTCGGGGTGGCACTGGGCGTTGACTTCGTGGCGCTCAGCTTCGTGCAGAGTGCCGCCGACATCGTGCAGACGCGAGAGGCGCTGACGTCGCTGGGCGCGGCCGACATGCCCATCATTGCCAAGCTGGAACGTCCGGAAGCCATCGCCCATCTGGACGAGATTCTGGCCGTGTCGAATGGCGTGATGGTGGCGAGGGGTGACCTGGGGCTTGAACTGCCGCTGGAGCAGGTGCCAGGGATCCAGAAGACCATCACGCGCAAGGCCCGCGCAGCCGGCATTCCGGTCATTGTGGCCACGCAGGTGCTCGAGTCGATGCGGACCGAACCGCGGCCGACACGCGCCGAGGTCAGCGATGCGGCCAATGCCGTGGATGACGGCGTGGACGCCATCATGCTGGCCGGCGAGACGGCTGCCGGGAAGTATCCCGTCGAGGCGGTCCAGACCCTGGACGCCATCATCCGTTCGGCCGAAGCCGGCCTTCCCGAGGGGCTGCTGAGGCAGGCGGGGCTCCAGTTGCGCTGGCCGTCTCCGCACAGTGTGGCGCTCTGCGAGGCCACGGTGACGCTGGCACACAGCGGACATGCGCAGGCCATCGTGGCGGTGACCCGCGGTGGCAAGACCGCGCGCATCCTGTCGACGCTGCGTCCGCGGGTGCCCATCTTTGGTGCGACGTCGCGCATGGACATGGCTCGCCGGCTGATGCTGTGGTGGGGAGTGGTGCCGGTGCTGGCCGATCTGGCCGGAGAGGTGGAGCATGCCACGGCCCGCGTCGGGGCGGAACTGGTGGCACGTGGGGCCCTGCAGACCGGGGCGCTGGTCGTGGTGGTCAGCGTCAGTCCGGAACTGGCGCGTTCGGACGCGAACTTCCTCGCCCTGCACCTGGTCTAGGCGTCCGCGCCGCTCAGGCTAGGTCGAGACGGTGCCGCGTTCCAGGAGGGACTTCAGGTTGTCGAGTGCGTGCTCCAGGCCTGGCGTAATGACCTCGTAGTAGCGGCGCCAACGCGGACTTTCCTCGAAGCCCGACTGGCGGACGTGCAACTGGGCACCCCACGGGTGTTTGCTGCACGTCGCTTCGAGGGCCATCGGTCCTATCGGATCGCCGTCTGGCGGCAGCCAGTAGGCGTCAGCCAGAAAGAACTCCCGACCCGGCTTGTACTCCATCACCGTCCCGTGCAGGGCCCCTCCAAGGCGGCCCAGCACCGGATCAGCCCAGTCCGTGGTTTCCCACTCAACGGCGTACCCGCCCAGCGGGCGCGGCACGCAGAACGACCGCGTGGCCTGCCACCACACCGCCAGTGACTTGGCGTCGAAGAAGGCGTCGAGCACCGCCGTGGGCGTGGCAATGATGATGAGGTCGGCCGTGAACTGCATGCGGGAGGCCTGAATCATAGCAAAATGGCCGGATGGACCAGGCCCAGCCACTTGCCTACCTCGACGCCCAGTTCCTTGAAAGTGACGAGGCGCGTCCGCTGCGCATTCTCTCGGAATACGTCGAACCGCTCCGCCGGTTCAAGGCAGAGAACATCGAAGACACCGTGGTGTTCTTCGGGTCGGCCCGCATGCATAGCCGTGAAGATGTCGACAACGGCAAGGCGCCGGCCCTGAACGGCAAGGCGCACGAGTGGGCGTCCTATTACGAGGATGCCCGTGAAGTCGCGCGCCAGCTCACGTCGTGGTCGCTGTCGCTTGATGCCCCGCATCATCGGTTCGTGGTCTGCACGGGCGGTGGGCCGGGCATCATGGAAGCGGCCAACCGGGGCGCCAGCGAAGCTGGCGGCAAGTCCATCGGCCTGAACATCGCGCTGCCGGTCGAGCAGGGCCCCAATCCCTTCATCTCGAAGGGGCTGCAGTTCGAGTTCCACTACTTCTTCATGCGGAAGTTCTGGATGGCCTACCTGGCCAAGGCGCTGGTGGTGTTTCCGGGTGGCTTCGGGACTCTGGATGAGCTCTTCGAGTCGCTCACGCTGGTCCAGACCCAGAAGCTCGATCGCCCGATGCTCATCCTGCTGTATGGCAGCGACTACTGGGATTCGATTCTCAAGCTCGACCCGATGGTGCAGTGGGGCGCGGTCGCGCCAGGCGACCTGTCGCTCTTCCAGCGCGTCGATACACCGGCCGACGCGTTCGCCAGGCTGAAGGCCCATCTGCTCCAGCATTGCCTCGAATGTCCAGAGCCGTCAGGACCGGCGGCGCCGAGGATTGCCCGCACGCGCTCCCGACGTCGCGGTGTCGGGCGAACCCTCAACGGGCACGCCTGACGCGACAGGTCGATTCAGTCCTGGTCGTACAGGCGGAACGGGCGGCTCAGCGCCTCGAATGCCTGCTCGGACGCGCGCCATCCGTCGGCCATGTCGTCCACCGGTACGCCGTCAGCCACCTGCCGCCGCAGCACGTCTGACCCGGCGAGGATATCGATCGGCTGCTTGTCGTGCTCATACTCGTAGGGTGGCTGGCGCCAGCCGAACGAGGCCGGGGCTGAACGGAAGAACTGGTCAAGGAGCGCGACGCCCGCCCGCACCGGCTGGAAGGCCGCGCGGTCACGAATGTGGAGCTGACAGCCACCGCAGGTCTGTCTGGCGTGTTTCTGGAACGTCGGTTCGAACACGGCCGGCCTGAACCAGACGCCCGCCAGCCCACGGGCATTCATCGCGTCAGCAAAGCGGTCCGCATCCACACCGGGTGCACCGACCAGCTCGAAGGGGCGGGTCGTGCCGCGCCCCTCGGACATCACCGACCCTTCGAAGAGGACCGTGCCGGGGTAGACCGTCGCGGTGTCCAGCGTCGGCATGTTGGGTGATGGCATCACCCATGGCAACGTGGTGTCGTCCCACCAGTAGTGCCGATGCCACCCGTCCATGAGCGACACGTCAAGCGACGCGCCAATGCCGAAGGCGTCGTTGAACAGCAGCGCCAGTTCGGCGATGGTCATGCCGTGGCGCATGGGAATCGGGAACTGGCCGACGAAGGACTCGAATCCCGGCACCAGACACGCACCTTCGATGGCCGAGCCGATCGGGTTGGGCCGGTCGCAGACGATGACCGGAATGCCGTGGCGCCGGCACGCCCGCAGGCAGTTCGCCATCGTGTAGATGAAGGTGTAGATGCGGGCCCCGATGTCCTGCATGTCGATCACCAGGACGTCGATGTCCCGGAGCATCTCCGCCGTCGGCTCCCGGGTTTCGCTGTAGAGCGAATAGACCGGCACCTGCCGCGCGGCGTCCTGCGCGTGCGGCGACTCGATCATGTTGTCCTGCAGGTCTGACCGGAAGCCGTGCTGGGGGCCGAAAATCGCGGTCACGCGATGGCCGGCGTCGCGCAGTCGATCGACGACGTGGCCGAAGGACGCATCGACGGACGCGTGGTTGCAGACGATGCCAATGCGCTGGCCCTGCAGGCGGCCAGAGGCGATGAGCTGTTCACTTCCGAGGCGGATGGCGTGTGGCATGGGCAGAGGACGTGTCGGGATGCCAGAGGTTGGCCCCAGCATCATACCGGTGATGCCCCTGCCCGGGCACCGTCTGGCTGCCCGGCCTCAGCCGACGACGCGGCGCTGGCTATCCACCCGCACGTAGACCGAGAACTCGGCAGGCGTCGACTCGGCCAGGATGGTCAGCGCATCCGTCGAGGCCGGAAGCCGCTTCTTCGCATCGGTCGAGACCGTGACGGTGCCTGGCGTGGTCTGCACGCCAGTCTCCTGAAGCGCTGACGTGAGCCGGTCGGCCACCGTGATGGCGAACTCACCCAGGGCGGCCGCAAGCTGTTCGGGGGTCACCTCTTCGGGCAACGTTTCATGCAGCCGTGACGCGATGGCCTTGCCGGACTTGGTGTTGGCGCCGACCGTCAGCAGCAGGGTCACCACGTCGTGCCGGACGTCCAGGGGGACGGTTGCCTCAACCGAGCGGCTGGTGCCAGTGGGAACGCCGTCCTTTGGCGTCACTGTGGCACCCAGGCTCAGCGCCGCGGCCTGCTCGACCGAGGCCATGGCCAGCACCTTCAGCTGCGGAATCAGGGTCTGCACCCTGTGCATCGTGCCTGGCTCGCGGGTGAGCGCCTCGATGCTCGACTTGAGCGCTGACGCCACGAACGTACGCGGGATGGTGGCGTCGTAGAGATCGACGGCCCGGTCCCGCTTCGTGGCGCGCGGTGGCAGTACGCGGACGATGTTGATCTGCGAACTCCGGGGAGAGTGGCGGAGCTTGTCGGCCAGGTCCTCCGAGCTGAGCACGCCGGTCTCGGACCCGATGAACACGATGTCTGGCGCCTCGGTGAGGCACCGCTTGAGCGCATCGATGCCGGCTGGTGAGTCGGAGACGCGGCACATCTGGCCGAGCGTGTCGCAGAAGAACTGACGGAAGTCGGTGCTGCCGTCTACCAGGAGCACGCGTGTGCGAGAGCCGATCTGGAGGCGGGTGTGTGGGGCCGACGGCGCCTCCTCTTTGGGATGCCGCTCCAGAATCGAGTCCATGAGGCGAGCCACGCGTTCCACGACAAAGGCTGGCCTGACCGGCTTGATCACATAGTCGCTGACGCCGAGCGTCATGATCTGACGCACGAGGGATTCGTCCGTGTTGCCCGTCATCATGATCACGGGCAACGTCGCGGTCTGCGGGTGGCGCCGCAGGGCGCGCAGCGCCTCTGTGCCGGTCATCACCGGCATGTTCACGTCCAGAATGACCAGCGAGTACGGCTCCTGGCTCAACCGCTCCAGGGCATCCAGGCCGTTCTCGGCCTCGGTGATGTCCACCGGGAAGTGGCGCATCAGGACCCGCCTGAGCACTGTCCGGATCGCCGGCTCGTCGTCCGCAATGAGAACACGCATTCCAGTGGGTAATCGGCACCAGGCAGACTTCCTTGAAGGCCAGGAATCCCGGGGTTGGACAAGGTTGGTCGCCACGGCGCGGCGTCTGCCCAGAGGAAGAGTTCCTGGGGCCCCAGGAAGAATTCCCCACAGGACCGGCCTTCTGACCGCGCCAGGCGTCGCCGTGGCCGGTCAATCCGTCGGTCGCCTCGGGCACGCCAGTTGCTCCGCTTCCCGGTACGGGCGACCGGGAGGCGAAGGAGGGAGCCATGAAGGCCATGCGGCTCGCAGGCGCGGTGTTGGGACTGGTGCTCGTTGCCTCAGGGACGGGCCCCGGGGGCGCGGCCGAGGTGAGCCCAGGCCGGCAGTGGGCGTTCGCCGAGATCACACGCACCACGCTGGTGGGTGACGCGTGGTTGGCGCCGGGTCACTACCTGGTCGTGCACGAGCACGAACGTGCCGCCCGGGGAGAGGCCTGCATGCGCTTCTTTGAAGTGGGCGTCGCCTCGGAGGGACCGGATGAAGAGGTGCTGGCGTTCACGTGCCATCCGCGCGAGGCCATGAAGGTGGATGCCCTGACGTTGACCACGCATGTCGCCATGGGCGACACGCACGGGTGCACGTACGCCTGGGGCTGGACGATGGACGTGCTCACCGCTATCCAGTTCCCCGGTGACGCCGTCGAGTCTCTCGTGCCAGAACGGGGCCGCGCTGACCAGTGAACGCTGCACGGTGAACAGCCGGCTGCGCCGTCCCCCGATCAGCCAGGGGAATGGCGTGGCCGGTGCTGTACGGGAGGGTGCGCGGTCTAGGCGCGGATGCTGGTGAGGAAGGCGTCTGCGGCCTCGCGGAGTTGCTCGGCCTGCTTCGAGAGTTCGCCCGACTCGGCCAGGAGTTGCTCTGCTGCGGTTCCCGTTTCATTCACCGCGTCATTCAGGTGCGTGATGCTGCGGCTCACCGTGCCGGTCCCTGTGGCCGCCTGCTGTGCGTTGTGGCTGATCTCCTGCGTCGCTGCCCGCTGTTCGTTGACGGACTCCGCAATGGCCTCCCCGCTGATGCGCAACTGCTCGATGGTCTGACCGATGCCGGTGATGGCACTCACGGCCTGCGCTGTGGCGACCTGGATCTCGTGAATCTGGGTCGAGATTTCCTCGGTCGCCGAGGCCGTGGTGGCCGCGAGCGACTTCACCTCGGAGGCCACGACGGCAAAGCCCTTGCCGGCGTCGCCGGCCCTTGCGGCCTCGATGGTGGCGTTGAGCGCCAGCAGCTTGGTCTGCGCGGCAATCTGGGTGATGAGTTTGGTGACGCGGCCAATGTGCTGGGAGGCCTCGGCCAGACGCGCCATGGTCTGGTCGGTTTTGGTCGCATCGGCATTCACGCGGACGGTCATGGCGGACGACTCGCCGACGCGGCGGGCGACCTCGGCAATGGAACTGGTCAACTGCTCGGCCGCCGCTGCCACGGTTTCGACGTTGGAGGCTGTCTGCACCGCTGTTGACGCCACGGACGCGGCCTCGCTGGCCGTGACTCCAACAGTGGACGTGAGTGTCTGGGCCGTCGCCTGCATCTCTGTCGCAGAGGTCGCAAGGCTCCCGGCAACGGCCTTCACGGCGAACTCGAATCGGTCGGCCAGCGCCAGCTGGTGGCGGCGCGCCTCGACGATGGCCGCAGACTGGTGCGCCATGTCGGTTGACGCCGCGTTGATCGTGATCGCGCTGTTCCGGTAGGCGCCCGGCATCCCGCGGAGGATGAAGCGACGATGGAACTGTCCCTTGCTGGCCTGTGCGAGCGAGGCACTCGCCTCGCGTACGAAGGCGTCAGACACGTCCAGGATGCGGTTCACGCTGTGCATCAACCGGCCGGCGTCCCCGGGATGCTCGGCGTCCATGACGCGCGCTTCCAGATCGCCGTTGCTGGCGGCATCACAGGCATCGGCCGTGCGACGGATCACGTCATGGTAGAACGCGAGTTCGGCACGAAGTGAGGCAATCGTGTCAGTGGGCGGGGCGTCGACAAAGGGGACTGTGCTCATGGCTAGACCGTTGCTGGCGTGATGGAGAAGATGAACTCGTCGTAGGTCTGCTTCCGCTCTGCCAGCGTCTTGGTCAGCAGCGCCACCGAGGCGGCGAGACCATCGGCCTTTGACGCATGCCGGCGTTCCTCCTCAAGCAGCCTGGCGTAGAGCGCCGTGATGACCACCAGCGACTCGTCGTCTGCCACACGCCGATTCGAGTGAAAACCGACGATCTCGCGCTGGGCGTTGACGCTGGGGGTGACGTGTGCCAGCACCCAGTAGTGATCGCCAGATCTGGCCATGTTCAGGACGTAGGCAAAGATCTCCTGGCCAGACTGAATGGTGCTCCAGAGCAGCTTGAACACCGCGCGTGGCATCTCAGGGTGACGGATGAGACTGTGTGGCTGCCCGATGACCTCCCGCTCCGAGAACTCGGACACGCGAAGGAAGATGTCATTGGCGTAAGTCAGCCGACCGTTGAGATCGGTCTTGCTGACGATGATCTCGTGCTCGTGGAAGGGCCGTGGCCGGCCTGTCGGGGTGGGACGAACGAGGTGCATGCCGCAATCTCCTGCCAGACAGGTCCTGTCTCCTGTGCGAGACAGGTGTATGGAAACCCTGCTGTCCGTGCTGACAGAATCGGCTGGACTCCTGGAGTCCTTGAACATGGGCCTGCGGCTGGAGTGATGACCCCAGCCGCAGCGAGGCAGCGCGCCTAGCGGGTATCGCGGTCGCGACGGACGGTCACCTTCTTGCCACGGAGAGTGCCGGCGCCGACGGCGCGGATAATCGTGTCGGCCATCTCTTCTGGCACCTCGACCACGGAGAAGGTCTCGGTAATCTGGATGCCGCCAACGACACTCGACGGCACGCCGGCCTCACCGGTAATGGCACCAACCAGATCGCCTGGCCTGATGCCGGCCTTGCGCCCCGCGGCGAAGAAGATGCGTGCTGCAGTCCCCTCCAGCGTGCGGCGCGCACCCCGCGGAGCACGTGGACCTGCGTCGCGTGCGCCGCCGCCGTCCTGTGACCGCACCTGCACCGGCGCAATGTCCTGCTCGTCGTTCTCGGAGCCGGTGGCCAGATGCGCCAGCTTCACGGCTGCGGCGGCAATGTCCATGATGTCGAACTCGCCAGCCAGGCTGGTCACCAGCGAGCGCGTGTCGTCGAAGTCGCCCGCGGCCAGTTGCTCGCGCAGCGCCGTGGCGGTCTGCTGGAGGCGTTTGGCGCGCAGGTCGGCCACCGTTGGCAC
>JAKFYA010000076.1 GCA_021731095.1 Acidobacteriota bacterium
GCAGCATGTACCGGATGCGGTAGGGGTGGCCGTCGAAGAAGGCGACCAGCGGCAGGATGCCGGCGGCCAGCGCGGCGACCGGGACCAGCAGCGCCGCCTCGGCTTTTCGCGTCAGTGCGCGCCAGGTCAACAGCGCTGCCGCAACCAGTCCACTGGCCGTCAGCACATACCCGCTCAGCTGATGCGTGCCCCACCAGAGGGCCACGAGCACCGTCCAGGGCTTGCCCAGATAGGTGGGGTCAGGGACGAAGAAGCCACCCGACACGAACCAGGCGCCCACGGTGATCCGGCTGTTGATGAGAAACAGGACGACGGCGCCAGCCGGCCAGATGGCCAGGCGCCGGAGACGGGTGACGGCGGTGGACAACGGAACCCCAGCGCGCCAGGTGGCCCAGGCCGCCGCGGTCAATGCGCCAGCCACGACCATCCAGCCTTCGTACCGGGTCAGCGCTGCGCCCGCGAGGGCCCACCCGAGGCGCAGCGGCACCTCATCGCCATTGTCCTGCAGCCACTGCCAGGTCCAGAGCAGGACGAGTGAGGTGAGCGCGAGCAGCAGCGGCTCGGTCATCGGCGTGGACTGGAGATAGAGCAGATTCGGATTGGCGATGAAGACCAGCGCGGCGGCGATCGCGCCTGCGGGCGAGCCTGTCACGGCGAGGACGAGTGACGACGTGGCCCAGGTGGCAACCGCGAAGCTGGCGATGGACATCAGCGAGCCGGAGGCGCCGGTGCGGTACAGCACGTCCACCTGCACGGGGAGCAGATTCAGCAGGTGCGGCAGTGGCAGCCAGACGGCGCCGACCTGCTGCCAGCTGGGCGTGAGGCTGTCGAGGACACGGCGGGCGACGACCAGATGAGCCTTGGCATCGTAGTGACTGAGCACGAGGCCTTCCCGGACATAGAACGCCCAGGCCGCCAGGCCAGCCAGCGTTGCCAGGAGACCCAGGAGGACGGGCAGGCGGGAGCGGGTGTCGGCTATACTCACGGAAACCAGCCAGCAGCATACCGCAGCGTGAAGTCCTTCATCAGTTGGCTCCAGGCCGTCGCCCTCACCATCGGTGGACCGGGCCTCTTCACCATCGCGTTCCTCGATTCATCCTTCGTGTCGCTGCCGCAGATCAACGATCTGATGGTGGTGCTGATGGTGACCCGCGAGAAGGCGTGGATGCCGTATTACGTCCTGATGGCGACCGCCGGCTCGGTGCTGGGCTGCTATGTCATTTACTTCCTCGCAGAAAAGGGGGGCGACGCGTTCCTGCGGAAGCGGCTGAAGGCCTCCCGCATAGATAGCGCGCTGGCGGCCTATCAGCGCCACGGCATGCTGGCGCTGGTGGTGCCAGCCCTGCTCCCGCCGCCCGCCCCGTTCAAGCTGTTCGTCCTGATGGCCGGTGTAGCCGGTGTCACACCCCTGCGCTTCGTGATGTCCGTGGCACTGGCCAGGGGATGCCGCTATGTGCTGCTCGGCTGGCTGGCGATCCGGTACGGTGACGCGGCCCTTGCGTTGATGCAGACGCGGGGGCGCGATCTCGGTCTGGCGGTGGCGGGCCTCATCGTGCTGGCGGCTCTCGGCTATTGGCTCTGGAAGCGACGGCCGCGTCAGGTCAGCGGGACGACCGTAGGTTAGACTGGCTGGCATGTCGTACCGCTCGACCCTCGAGGCCCGCATCGCGAAGAAGACCACCAGGGCGATTACCGATTTCGGCCTGATTCAGGACGGCGATCGGGTGATGGTGGGACTGTCTGGCGGGAAAGACAGCTGGGCGCTCCTTCAGGTCCTCGACGAACTCCGCCAGCGCGCGCCCATCACGTTCTCCCTCATCGCGGTCAACGTCGACTCCGGCTACAAGGCGTACAAGCACGACGTCATTGCGCGCACGTGTCGCGAGCGTGGGTGGGAGTACCGAATCGAGCACACCAACATTGGCGAGGTGATGGATGACATCCTCGACGCAGGCGCGACGCCGTGCTCGCTGTGCGCCCGGCTCCGTCGGGGCGTGCTCTACCGGATCGCGTCAGAGGTCGGCGCCACCAAGATTGCCCTGGGTCATCACCTTGACGACTTTGCTGAAACCCTGCTCCTGAACCTGTTCTTCTCGGGGGCACTCAAGGCGATGCCTGCGAAGCTGGTGTCGGACAACGGCGAGCACGTGGTGATTCGGCCCTTCGTCTACGTCACCGAGGACGAGGCGCGGATGTACTGCCGGGAGCGTGAGCTCGAGGTCATCGGCTGTTGCTGTCCGGCGTGCGGCGATCTCAGCCTGCAGCGACAGCGCGTCAAGAAGCTCATTCTGGATCTCGAGCGCGAGCACCCTGGTCTGAAGCCATCGATGCTCAAGGCGATGTCGAATGTCATGCCGCGCCATCTGCTCGATCAGCGGCTGAACCCCAGCGGCGATCTCCGGGACAGCGTCGCGCTTCGGCAGGAGGATGCGGTGGCGTCGTCGCTCATCCAGATCGCCGTCTCGCGCTGAGGCATGCGCGCAGTCGTACAGCGCGTGTCCAGGGCCCGCGTACTGGTGGGCGCGCGCGAAGCCGGTGCCATTGGCGCGGGGCTGCTGGTGCTGGTCGGTATCGGCCGCGAGGACGGGGAGCAGGACGTGCGGTACCTCGCCAGCAAACTGCCGGTCCTGCGGATCTTCGAGGGCGAGACCGGCAAGGGCATGGACCGCTCTGTGGTGGACGTGGGAGGGAGCCTGCTGATCGTCTCGCAATTCACGCTCTATGGCGAGACCAGAGGCCAGCGACGACCATCGTTCATCGCCGCCGCGCCGCCAGAGCAGGCGCGACCGTTGTATGAGGCGCTGGTACAGGCGCTGCGGGATTCGGGCGTGCCGGTCTCGACGGGGGAGTTTCAGGCGGATATGCAGGTCGAACTGGTCAATGACGGCCCGGTGACGCTGGTCGTGGAATCGAGGACACCGTGATGCGATGGCAAGGGCTGGCTCTGTTGGCTGTGCTGTGGGGGGCCGTGCCTGATGCCTCGGCGCAGCAGCGTCCCATCGTGACCGAAGACCCCGAGACGGTGGGAGGCGGGCGCGTGCTGCTGGAGGCGGGCGTCGACCACATCCGCGGAGTGCGCTTCCCCGTGTCCGGGCTTGACGGTCACCTGACGCGGTTACCCGTGGCCGGCATCAGTATCGGCCTCAGCTCGATCGCGGAACTGCAGGTCGACGGTGGCGGGCACCGGAGCCTGCGGATCGCTCAACGACTGGCCGGTCCGTTCGCCGACCTCGTGGCTGCGGGAGACCGGACCTCTGCGGCGGATGATGTGACGATTGGTACGAAGGTTCGCCTGGTCCCAGAGGGCCAGCGGCGTCCGGCCGTCGGCGCACGCATCGCCACGCGGCTCGGTGCCGGCTCGTCCGAGAGCGGACTGGGTCCGGGCACCACCGATCTGTTCGTGACCGCGCTTGCGGCCAAGACCGTCCAGTCCATCCGTGTGGTGGGCAATGTCGGCATCGGGTTCCTGGCGGACCCGACCCGCGGTGACCAGCGCGGCCACGTGCTGCTCTATGGCGCCTCGTTCGCCAGAGCGCTGACCCAGGCCGCCGAAGTGGTTGGTGAGGTCAACGGTCGCGCGCAACGTGGCGACTCACGTCCTCCCGGGAGCGAGACGCGCTCGACGCTGCGCTTCGGAGGGCGGTACACGACGGGCCCGCTCCGGCTGGATGCCGGCGTCCTGCTGGGGCTGACCACGATTGATGCTGGCGTCGGGGTGACCGCCGGCCTGACCTATGTGTTCAAAGCCTTTTCCCTACCCTGATGTCTCAGCTCCGCCTCGTCAAAGCGCACGCCTACGGCAATGACTTCCTGCTCGTTCCAGAGGAGGCCGGCACAGGAGACATGGCGCTGCTGGCGCGCGCCCTCTGCCATCGCCACCACGGAGTGGGCGCCGATGGCGTCATCCTCTACACGCGCAGCGGGACCCGGGCAACCATGCGACTGTGGAACGCCGATGGCAGCGTGTCGGAGCTCTCAGGCAATGGTCTCCGTTGCCTCGCTGCGTACGTGGCACGGGAAGCGGGACTGGTTCCGGCGGCGGACGGCGTGGTCACGGTTGAGACGACGGCCGGCGTGAAGACGCTCGAGTTGCTGGCGTGCGAAGGCCCGCGTTACAGCTTCCGCGCGGCCATGGGGCAACCGGAGCAGGTGCGCGAGGTGGACATCGCCGTGGCTGGTGAGACGCTGCGGGCGGTCGTATTGCAGGTGGGAAACCCCCAATGCGTCGTGCTGGGCCCGTTGCCTGATGCGGACCGGTTCAACCGGCTCGGGCCTGCGCTGGCGACACATCCGATGTTCCCCGAGGGCACGAACGTCGAGTTTGCCCAGGTGGACGATGCCGGGAACGTGCGGATTCTCATCTGGGAGCGGGGCGTCGGTCCGACGACGTCGTCGGGGACCGGCACGTCAGCCTCGGCCGTCGCGGCGGCCGCGTACGGGGGCGCCGCGCGGTCCGTGGATGTGCATGCGCCCGGAGGCACACAGCGCGTCGACTGGACCGACGCCGGCATCTTCCTGACCGGGTGGGCCGAGGTCGTACTGGACGGTGTCTGGAGCGGACGCGCCTAGCTGCGGCTGAAGGCCTTCATCGCCTCCCGCGCTTCCGGATAGTCTGGCCGCTTCTTGAGCGCCATCGTCAGGGCATCCTTGGCCTTGGAGATGTTGCCCGCCTTGCTGTGCGCCAGCCCGAGGTGGAAATAGTAGGTCGCGTTGTCCGGATCTTCCTCGACGCAGTGGTCGAACGACTTGATGGCGAGCGGAAAGAGCCCCTTCTTCAGATAGACCCAGCCCAGGGTGTCATGCACCTGCGGCGAGTTGGGCAGCTTCTCGGTGGCCGTCTGCGCCAGTGTGAGCGCGGTATCCAGATTGCCACCCTGTTCCGCCAGCAGCCAGGCCAGGTTGTTCGACGCGACCGCGGCATCGGGTGACGAGGCTACAACCTTCTCGTAGATCTTGCGTGCGTCGTCCGGCTTGTTCTGGAATTCGTACAACATGCCGATGAGTGTCGGGGCGGCGAGGTTGCCGGGCTGCTTCTGCCAGACGGTCTCCAGTTCCTTGCGGGCCTCGTCAATCCGCTTGGTCCGGATATAGAGGGCAGCCAGGTCCTCGAAGGCCAGCATGTTGGTAGGTTCGAGCTCGAGCACCGTCCTGAGCGTCGCCTCCTGCTCCTTGGCCTTGCCAGCCACGCCCCAGACGCCGGCAGAGATCATCAGCAGCTTCGGGTCGCGGGGGGCCTTCTGGAGCGCACTGTCCGCCAGGCTGCGCGCCAGAACATAGTTCTTGTCGTTGAGGGCCAGGGCCACCAGACCGGCGAGGGCCTCCACAGAGGTCGGCCACAGCTCTCGCGCACGCTCAAACGACTTCCTGGCGCCGGCCTTGTCCTTCTTGTAGAGCTTCAGACGAGCCAGGTCGGTGTGGAGCGTGGCCTGATTGGGGAACTGTGTGACCAGGTCGGTCAGCTCGGCCAGCGCCTCATCAATCTTGCCGTTGGCGGCGAGCGCACGGGCGCGCATCTGCCTGGCAATCGGGGCCTGCCCTGAGGTGCGACTGGCCTGTTCGGCAAAGTCGAGCGCCGCCTTGGCCGAGCCCTTCGCGAGTCGCAACTGGGCCATCCGGACCTGGGCGGCGGAGGCGCGCGGGTTGAGCTTCAGCACTTCACCGTAGGCTGCAATGGCCCCATCGGCGTCACCTGCCGACTCGAGGAGCGTCCCGAGCAGGAACTGGGCCGGAGTCGAGGTGGCGTCTTCCGTCAGTGCGGCCCGAACCGTGGTGACGGCGGCATCCCGCTGTCCCTGCTGGGCCTGGACCTGCGCCTTCAGGGTCAGCGCAGGAACGCTCTTGGGTTCCCTGGCCAACACCGACTCAACCTGCCGCAGGGCCTCGGGTGCGCGATTCTGCGCAAGGTCCAGACTGGCCAGCCTGAGCGTGGCCGGCACAAAGCCAGTCGCCTCGGCCGCCAGGGCGCGATAGACCGCCATGCCCTCCTCCGGCCTCTTCGTGACCATGTAGTAGTCGGCCAGCGCGATCCGCGAGGCCGGGTCCTTGGCCAGCTCTGCGACGGCCTTCAACGGCGCTTCTGCATCCTTCGCGCGTCCGGTGCTGCGGTAGAACCCCGCCAGCACGCGCTGTGCTTTCAGATTCTTCGGGTCAAGGTCCAGTGCGGTCCTGAGCGGGGCTTCAACCTCAGCCGTCCGTCCCGCAGCCCAGTAGAACCCGGCCAGCGAGAGGTGGGCGTCCACGGACTTGGGCTGGACTTCAACGGCCTTCTTGAACGCCGCCTCGGCCTCGGTCGCCTTCCCGGCGGCAAGCTGGAGAAAGCCAAGCTGGTCGTACGCCTTGTCACTCTCCGGCGCCATCCGGACGGCGTCTTCGAGGTCCGCGATCGCCACGTCAAGCTGCCGAAGGCCAGCGGTAGCGTTGCCACGGAGGATTTGTGCCTCGACATTCTTGGGGTCGAGGGCCAGGGCATTCTGGGCGCGCGTCCTGGCATCCTCGAACCGACCGGCGCCGAGCAACACCTGTCCCGCCTTCAGCTGCACCTCGAGATTCGACGTCAGCAGGTCGGCGGCCCGCATGTATTCCGGAAAGGCCTTGCGGAACTCGCGCGTCTGTTCGTAGGACTGGGCCAGCTTGTAGCGGGCGTCGCCCAGGCGCGGATCGATGGCCAGGGCCTTGCGGTACTCAACAATGGCCTCGGCGTACTTCTGACTGGCGAAATACTGATTGGCGCGGCCAAGGCTCTCGTCCGGCGTCGGCTTGGAGGCGCAGCCGGCGGTCAGGGCAAAGGTGAGCGCAATCGCGAAGGAGAGTGTCTGTCGTAGCACGTGGTGCTCCTGACGGTCTCGGGTCTTAGGCAACCGGTTCCTCGGCTGACAACCGGTGTCCTCCGAAAGAGCGTACAGCCAGCCCGGTACCCGTGCAAATACCGCCTGGTCTGTAGGAGGTCAGGACGGGCGCCGACGCCCCCGGACCGGGCCGGCTGGCGGGTTGATGGCCGCAAGGGCGGTCGACAGCCGCAGCGTGAGGCTGCCGATACGCGTCCGTGCGCTGGTGTAATCGGCAACCTTTACCAGCGAGTCCACTTCTTGCACTTCAGCCTCCAGCGACGCGATCACGCGGGCGGTTCGTCGCACAGCCCGCGGGGTGACGCCGGCCTTCGGTGCAGCCAGCAGACGAGCCTTGGCGGCGGTCACCTGGCTGTTCAGTTCCCGGAGGGCCTGCTCGACCTCGGCCTGGAGGGCCGCTCGTGCCTCCTCGGCGAGGCGCGTGGCGTTCTGGGCATGCTCGCGGCTGTCGAGGGCGTGGTTGAGGGCCAGGCGGTAGTCGCGCTGGGTGACGGCCTCCTTCGAGTGAGCCAGCGCGGCAACCGCAGCCGCGAACTCGTCTCCGGCGAACTGCTGGGCACCGCCGGCCCGGGCGGCGTCGAGGGCGGCCTGCGCCTGCGTCATTTCCTTGGCCGGCGGCTCGCCGCAGGCCACGGCAAACAGGGCGGGCAGAACCCAGAGAAGCCACAACCGACGCATAGACAGAAAGTATAGAACGGAAGATGAAGGAACTAGCCCCCTCGGATCGCCCCCGCGAGAAGCTGGAACGGGCCGGCGCGTCGGCGCTTGGCGACAACGAACTGCTGGCGCTGATCCTCGGCAGTGGCTCGCGCCAGGAGGGCGTGCTGGCCCTCGCGACCCGGTTGCTGGCCGACCTGGGGGGCGTGCACCACCTGCCCCGCGTGACGGTGGCCGAACTGCGTCAACAGGGTGGCATCGGCCCGGCCCGGGCTGCGCAGGTGATGGCGGCGGTGGAACTTGGGCGGCGGTCGCTGGTCAGGAGCGGACTGGAGCGGCCGAGGGTCGCGTCGCCGAGGCAGCTGGCCAGCCTGCTGCTGCCGCAGTTCGGCGCCGGGGCGGTGGAGCGCTTCGGCATCGTGCTGCTGGACACGCGACACCGGGTCATCCGAACCTCGGTCCTCTCGATGGGCTCGCTGGATGCAACCGTCGTGCACCCGAGGGAAGTGTTCCGCGAGGCGGCGGCCTCGTCGGCC
Organism: Acidobacteriota bacterium; assembly: GCA_021731095.1. Taxonomy (GTDB): domain Bacteria; phylum Acidobacteriota; class Vicinamibacteria; order Vicinamibacterales; family UBA2999; genus JAKFYA01. Next base: position 8,039 of record JAKFYA010000076.1, read on the forward strand.
GCCGCCATCGTCCTGTTCCACAACCATCCCTCGGGAGACCCCACCCCCAGTCAGGACGACCTGGCCCTCACGACCCGGATGGTGCAGGCCGGCGAGATCATGGGTATCGAGGTGGTGGATCACCTCATCCTGGCGGACGACCGGTATGTCAGCCTGCTGGAAGCGGGACGATTCGGCACGGCGTCCCGCATGATGACCGAGGCCGCGCGAGGTGACGCGCCTTCGCGGAGGCGTCCCGGCTGCTAAGATTGAACCCGCGTGAGCATCCTGTATCTCGACTGTTTCTCCGGTGCGTCAGGCGACATGCTGCTGGGCGCGCTGATCGACGCCGGGGTGCCGCTGGACGGCGTGCGTCAGGCGCTCGGCAGTCTGGCAATCGAGCCTTCCACGGTCTGGACGGAACGGGTGCTCCGGGTGGGCGTGGCGGCCACCAAGTTCTGCGTGCGCGGCGAGGACCCGCTGCCAGCCGGGTCCCCGGCGCAGACCACCCGTCGCGAGGGGCACGTCCATCCTCACGCGCCCGGTCAGCGCCACGACCAGACTCACGGGCACGACCATGGCCCTGACGGGAAGCTCGCGGCCGACTGGCAAGGCGCCGGCTCCGGGACCGCGCACCGGACCCTGCCCGAGATCTACCAGCTGATAGACGGCTCATGCCTGAGCGGGTCCGGGAAGGACCGCGCCAAGGCGCTGTTTGCCAGACTGGGCGATGCCGAGGCCACGGTCCATGGCACCACACCGGACAAAGTGCACCTGCACGAGGTCGGTGCCCTGGACTCCATCATCGATGTCGTCGGGGCTGTCTACGCGATGGAGCACCTCGGCGCCGGAACCGTGGTGGCCTCACCCCTCAATGTGGGCAGCGGCATGGTGCGCACGGCACATGGGCTGTTTCCGGTGCCTGCGCCTGCCACGGTGCACCTGCTGGGCGATGCGCCGATCTATGCGGGTAGCCAGCGGGTGGAACTGGTCACACCCACGGGGGCTCTCCTCATCACCGCCTTTGCCGATCGCTTTGGAGCCATGCCGCCGATGCAGGTGCGGGCATGTGGTTACGGTGCAGGCAGTCGGGACCTGCCCGACACGCCGAATGTCCTGCGCGTCCTGCTGGGCGAGGTCACCGGCGCCTTCTCAACCGATCTGGTCAGCGTCATCGAGTGCGAGATTGACGACATGAACCCGCAGATCTTCGGACGGGTGATGGAGCAGTTGCTGGAAGCGGGCGCGCTGGACGTGTTCTACACGGCGGTGCAGATGAAGAAAAACCGGCCGGGCACCTTGCTGACGGTGCTGGCGGAGCCGGGGCGGCGCACCGCGATGGTCGAGCTGATCTTCCGGGAGACCACCACCATCGGGGTGCGGTATCGTGAGGCGGCACGGGAGTGCCTCTCTCGCGAAGAGCGGACGCTGGATACCCCGCTGGGCCCGGTCCGAGTCAAGGTGGCCAGCCGTGACGGGCACCCGCTGAATGTCTCTGCGGAGTTCGATGATGTCGTGCGTCTGGCTGAGCGCCACGGGCGACCGGTCAAGGACGTTCAAGCACTTGCACTGAAGACCTATTGGGACCAGGTGTCCCGGCAATCATGACGGCACAGCCTTTCTACATCACGACACCGATCTACTACATCAATGCGCGGCCGCACATCGGCCACGCCTACACGACCATCGTGGCCGATGCGATTGCCCGGTCGCGGCGCCTGCTCGGCGACGATGTGCTGTTCCTGACCGGCACCGACGAACATGGCCAGAAGGTCGAGCGAGCCGCGCAGAAGGCTGGCATCGAGGTGACCGCGTTTGCCGACGAGGTGTCGTCCGCGTTTCGCCAGATGTGCGTCGACCTCGGTATCTCGAACGACGACTTCATCCGGACCACGGAACCGCGCCACCATCGCGCTGCCCAGGAGATCTGGCGGCGGGTGATGGCTGCGGGAGACATCTACAAGGGGCACTACGAGGGCTGGTACTGCACCGTTGATGAGGTCTTTGTGCCCGAGACCCAGCTGGTTGACGGGGCGTGTCCGACCTGCGGTGGCAAAGTCGAGCGGTTGCAGGAGGAGAGCTACTACTTCCGGCTGTCGAGATACCAGGACCGTCTGCTCGAGTTCTACCGCCAGCTTCCGGACTTCCTGCAGCCGGACTTCCGCTTCAACGAGATTCGCACGTTCGTCGAGGGTGGCCTGCAGGACCTGAGCGTCAGCCGCACCTCGTTCACCTGGGGCATCCCCGTTCCTGATGACCCGCGCCATGTCATGTACGTCTGGTTCGACGCGCTGACGAACTATCTGACCGAACTCGGCTTCGGTTCAGACGACCCCGGGGCGTCGGACCGGATGTCTCGCTATTGGCCTGGGGTCACCCACCTGATGGCCAAGGAGATTACACGGCAGCATGCGGTGTACTGGCCGGCGTTTCTGATGGCCGCAGGTCTGACACCCCCCAGGCGGATCGTGGCGCACGGCTTCTGGCTGATGGGCGGCGCCAAGATGTCGAAGTCGGTCGGCAATGTGGCGCGCTATCAGGACTATGTCGGTGTCTTCGGGCTGGATGCGGTGCGCTACTTCCTGTTGCGCGAAATGCCGCTCGGTCAGGATGCGAACTTCGCGGACGAGGCGATCCTCACGCGGTTCAATGCCGACCTGGCGAACGACCTCGGCAATGTCATCAGTCGGACGGTCACCATGCTGCACCGGTACCGGGACGGCGTGGTGCCGGAGGTGGCGCCCGGGACCCGTACGGCCCTTGATACGGCCCTGGTGGAGGCGGCCGCCACCACCATCGCGTCAGTACGGGCCTCGTATGACACGTTCCAGATGAGTGTGGCACTCCAGCAGACCTGGGAGCTGATTGGTCTGCTGAACAAGTACATCGTCGAGCGCGAGCCATGGAAGCTGGCCAAGTCGCCAGCGTCTGCGGCGGTGCTCGACCTCACGCTGTACCACGCGGCAGACACCCTGCGGGTGATTGCCGCCCTCATCGAGCCGGTCATGCCGCAGTCGACCGTGCGGATCCGCGCGATGCTGGGGACACCGGCCGAGTCCTGGACGGGTCTCGCGCCGGCCAGCCTTCAGGCAGGCACCCGCCTTGGACCGGTTGAACCGCTCTTTCCGAGAATTGAACGCACCACAGAGGAACTTCGCGCCATGTCCGACACCTCCACGCCCGCTCCGGTACCCACGACAGAGCCGGTCGCTCCCGTTCACGTCCCGGTCACGGCCGAAGCCCCAGCGGCGCCGGGTGCCAGTGTCACAGCCGGGCCAGAGCTGATCAGCTATGACGACTTCATGAAGGTCGACCTGCGGGTGGCCCGAGTGCTGAGGGCCGAACAGGTGCCGAAGTCGAAGAAGCTGGTGAAGCTGGCGGTGGACGACGGCAGCGGCGAGCGGACCATTGTCGCCGGCATCGCCGAGGCCTATCAGCCCGAGCAGCTTGTCGGCCGGACGGTGGTGATTGTGGCCAATCTGAAGCCAGCCAAGCTGATGGGCATCGAGTCCAACGGGATGATTCTGGCCGGCAGCGCCGAAGGCGCGCTCCCGACCTTGATCACGGTCGATGGGGTGCCGCCCGGCGCCCGGGTACGCTAGGCGCGATGATCGACTCGCACTGCCATCTCGCCGGTACCGAATTCGCCGACGACCTGGAAGCGGTGGTGGACCGTGCGCGCGCGGGAGGTCTGGCGCAGGCGCTGGTCATTCTGGCGGCCGACGATGGCGAGGAATTGCGGCGCGCCGCGACTGTCTCCACGCTGTGGCCCGAGGTCCGCTTCGCTGTGGGCGTGCACCCGCATCAGGCGGCGAAATTCACCACAGGGCCCGAGGCTGTCGCCGACGTGGTTGAGGCGGCCATCGAGCACCAGCCGCTGACGCGCTGCGTGGGGGAGATCGGGCTGGACTATCACTACGAGTTCAGTCCCCGTGAAGTGCAGCGGGCGGTGTTCCGGCACCAGCTCCGTCTGGCCGCGAGGAAGGGACTGCCGATCTCGATCCACACGCGGGAGGCAACCGACGATACCTTCCACATTCTGGAAGAGGAGCGCTCGGCCCGGCTTGGTGTCGTCCTGCACTGCTTCACCGGGGACATGGCCATGGCCGAGCGGGCGCTCGACCTGGGATGTCATCTGTCGTTCTCGGGCATCGTGACCTTTCCGAAGGCGCTGGAGCTGAGGGAAGTGGCGCGGGACATCCCACTGGATCGCCTGCTCATCGAGACCGACAGCCCCTACCTGGCGCCGGTGCCATTCCGGGGCAAGCGGAACGAACCGATGCATGTCGGCCAGGTCACCCAGACCATTGCCGGGCTGCGTGGCCTGGAGCCCGCCACGCTGGCCGAGGCCGCGCTGGCGAACTACCTCCGCCTGTTCAGGCCGTAACTACAACAAAGCAATACAATTAGCCGAGGCCTATTCGTTGACACCCCGCGCGCAAGTATGGTCAGATCAAGGCCGCGTGAATCCTACGGCGCAGAAACCGTCGGCGGCTGCGCTTGCGCAGATGTTCGAGCCCATTCGTGAGGACCTCGTCGAGGTCGAACGCGAATTCACCAGGCACGTTCAGAGCCAGGTGCCCCTCATCCCGACAATCGGCACCTACATCCAGAGCGGGGGTGGAAAGCGTGTACGTCCGGCCCTGCTGCTGATGACGGCCCGCATGACGGGGTACCAGGGGCCGCTGGCCGTCATGTACGCGTCGGTGGTGGAATTCATCCACACGGCCACGCTGGTGCACGACGACATCATCGACGAAGCGGAAACCCGCCGTGGTCGCCAGGCGGTCCACTCGCGCTGGGGCAACGATGTCACGGTGCTGCTGGGCGATTTCCTCTACATCAAGTCCATGTCCATGGCGCTCACGCCGGACCGGCTGGATCTGGTCCGGTTGCTGTGTGACGTGACGTTGCGGATGATCGAAGGCGAAATCTACCAGCTCACGAAGAACGGCGTGGTGGAGTTGTCCGAAGAAGAGCACTTCGACATCATCCGGCGGAAGACGGCGTACCTCTTTGCCGGGTGTGCCCGCATCGGCGGCATGATCGGCACCACAACCCCTGAACAGCAGGACGCGCTGTGGGATTACGGCTTCAACATCGGCATGGCGTTCCAGATCGTGGACGACCTGCTTGATTTCACCGGCGAGGAGCAGGTGATTGGCAAGCCGGTGGGTGGCGATCTGCGCGAGGGCAAGATGACCCTGCCCATCATCCACCTGTTGCAGCGTGACCCGCGAGCCGAGCGCATCGTGCGCGACACGGTGGCGAGCGGCAGCATCTCGCTGGAGGACTGGCGCGAGCTGCGCCGGATGCTCACCGAGCACGGCGGGGTCGATTACGCCTACGGCGTGGCGCTTGATTTCGTCGCCCGCGCCAAAGCCGCCCTGCGGCTGTTCCCCCAGAGCGCCGAGCGGGACGCGCTGGAACTGCTGCCGGACTACGTCCTCGCGCGCGACCGGTGAGCGACGCGGCAACCCGGGTCGACGAACTCCGTCGCCTGATCCGCCATCACAACACCCGCTACTACGACCTCGCCGATCCGGAGGTCACGGACGCCGAGTTTGACGCGCTTCTGCGTGAGCTCCGTCAACTGGAAGGCGAGCATCCCGATCTCATCACGCCGGATTCACCGACGCAGCGGGTCGGAGGCCGGCAGACGGCTGGCTTCATGCCGGCTGTGCATGCCCAACCGATGCTCAGTCTCGACAACGCCTACTCGGAGGAGGACCTCCGGGCCTTTGACGACCGTGTGCGCAAAGGGCTCGGTGGTAACACCCCGGCAGGGGAGGCGGCGCAGGGTGGGCTCTTTCCTGACTCCGGTCTCCAGGTCGTCTACGTCGCGGAACTGAAGGTCGATGGCCTGAGCATGGCGCTCACCTATGACGGCGGTCGCCTGACGCGTGGGGCGACGCGTGGGGATGGGGTGACCGGTGACGATGTGACCGTCAACGTGAAGACCATCGCCGACATTCCGGATGTGCTTCGCGACGGGCCCGCCGGAGCCATCGAAATCCGTGGTGAGGTGTATCTGCCACGCACGTCGTTCGCGCGGATCAATGCCGAACGCGACGAGGCAGGGGAGCCGCGCTTCGCCAACCCGCGCAATGCTGCGGCGGGCACGATCCGGACACTCGATCCGGAAGCGGTCCGGCGCAGGGGGCTCGGGTTCTGGGCCTACCAGCTGGTCGGCGAGTCTGGCGAGACGGCGTCGCTGACGCATCTGGCGTCATTCGAGCGCATCGGCCGGTGGGGCCTGCCGGTTGAGCCCCATCACGAACGCTGTGACGGGATCGACGCGGTCATTGCGTTCTGCCAGCGGTGGGCGGAAGCGCGCCGCGCGCTCGATTTCGAGACGGACGGCGTGGTGGTGAAGGTGGACCGGCTCGACCTTCAGCAGCAGCTTGGCGTCACCTCGAAATTTCCGCGGTGGGCCATTGCCTTCAAATTCCCGGCCGAGCAGAAGACCACGCGTCTTGTGAGCATCGAGGTGCAGGTCGGGCGCACGGGGGCGGTAACGCCATTTGCGGTGCTGGAGCCGGTGTCGCTGGCCGGGTCCACCGTGTCAAAGGCCACGCTGCACAATGCCGACGATATTGCCCGCAAGGACATCCGGCCAGGAGACTGGGTCACCGTGGAGAAGGCCGGCGATGTCATCCCGCGTGTCGTGGGGCCCGTGCTGGCACGGCGGACCGAGGAGGCGCAGCCGTGGCACATGCCCACCAGCTGCCCGCGCTGCGGGACCACCCTGGCGCGTGCCGATGGCGAAGCGGTGTGGCGGTGTGACAGCCCGTCCTGTCCGGCGCGATTGCGGCGCGCCCTTGAGCACTTCGCGTCCAGGGGCGCGATGGATATCGAAGGGCTCGGCGAGTCTCTGGTCGACCAGCTGGTCACCTCGGGCCGTGTGCAGGACATGGCCGATCTCTACACGCTCACGCCGGAGGAGCTGTCCGCCCTGACGAGCGAGTCGGTGGGGAAAGACGGGTCAGTCACGATCCGGCGATTCGGTGACAAGTCGGCGGCGAAGCTCGTCGCGCGCATCGACCAGAGTCGTGGCCATGCGCTCTGGCGGCTCTTGTGTGGCCTTGGCATCCGCCACATCGGCGAACGGTCTGCGCAGGTGCTGGCGCGGGCCTTCGGGTCGGTCGAGGCGCTGATGACGGCCACGCCTGAGCAGCTCGAGTCAGTCGCAGAGGTGGGGCCAGTTCTGGCCCGTTCGGTCCGCGAGTACTTCGACCAGCCGCGGCACCGGGAGGTATTGTCCCGGCTGGCGGCGGCTGGCGTCCGGATGGAGGCATCCGCAGAGGAGCGCGCCGCAGCCGAGGCCATCGGGCCGCTCACAGGAAAGACCTTCGTGCTGACCGGCACCCTGGCCTCGATGACGCGGGACGAAGCGGGCGCAGCCCTCGAGCGCCTGGGCGGCACCGTGACGGGCTCGGTGAGCCGGAAGACGACCGCCGTCATCGTGGGCGACGAACCTGGCAGCAAGGTCGACAAGGCGCGTGCGCTCGGCGTCTCGATTCTGGATGAGGCAGCCCTTCTTGCGCTGATCGCCCAGTCCACGTGACCCGTCCGGTTGCGACGGCACCCTATAATTGAGCCGATGCCGCGTCGTTTCGTGGGTGCGCTTGTCGGGCTGACCGCTGCCGTGGCGTTTCTCGTCGGGCTGGTCTCGGCCCGTGTCACCGCGCCGCCGGCCATGGCGCCTCGAGTGACGGAGGCCGCCACGAGTCCGGCAGCGACCTGGCCGGTGCTCGCCGTGAGCGCCGAGGCGTCACCGGCGCCAGCCCCTGCCGCTGCCCTGTCTCCGGCCTCATTTGCGGACGTGGCCGAGCGTCTCAATCCATCCGTCGTCAATATCGACGCGAGCAGTGCCGGCGGGGGGCGTCTGTTCCGTGCGCTGCCCCTACCCGAGCACCCGGACCTGTTCGACCGTCCGTCTGGCCGCGAGCGCGACGAGTCCCGGCGAGGCGCTGGCACCGGCTTCATCATCGATCCAGCGGGATTCATCCTGACCAATCACCACGTGATTGAGGGCGCCGAGCGGATCATGGTGCGCCTGGTGGGCGGCCGGAGCCTTCCGGCCCGGCTGGTGGGCGCCGACCCGGACACCGACATCGCGCTGATCAAGGTGACGCCGGAGGCGCCGCTGGTCGCCGCGCCGCTCGGGGACTCCTCAGGGCTGCGCGTCGGTGAATGGGTGTGCGCCATTGGCAATCCCCTGGCCTATGAGCACACGGTCACGGTGGGCGTGGTCAGTTTCATCGGCCGGAAGCTCTATGACGCCTCGCCGGACCGCTATATCCAGACCGACGCGGCCATCAATCTGGGCAACAGCGGCGGGCCCCTGATCAACAGCCGCGGACAGGTCATCGGGATCAACGCGGCCATCAGCTCGCGCGCCAACAACATCGGGTTCGCCGTGCCCATCAATCAGGCCAGGGCCATCCTGCCGCAACTCCGCACGCAGGGACGGGTGGCACGCGGCTACCTGGGTGTGGGGCTGAAGGACATCGATGATGCGCTGGCCCGGTCTCTGGGAGTTCAGCCAGGAGAGGGGGCGATGGTGCAGGACGTGACCCCTGGCGGGCCGGCATGGCGGGCCGGTCTGCGCGCGTATGACGTGGTCGTGGCACTTGATGGGCAGCGCGTCTCCGGCAACGACGCCTTCCAGTCCGCCATTGCGGCACGTGTTCCAGGTACCGTCGCGACGTTGCAGGTCACGCGGGACGGGCGCCGCGTATCGCTGGTCTCCAAACTCGCGGAGCGTCCCGCCCGCACCCGCTCGCTGGCATCGCCACGGAGCGGACGGGGTGGGGATGGCCGCCCCCCATCGCTGGGCCTGCTCGTACGGGACGTCGATGAGGACTTCGTGTTGCGCTATCGGTTGCCCGATGAGGTCCGCGGCGTCATCGTGTCGGCGGTGGACCCGCTGAGTCCGGCCGGCGAAGCGGAGTTCGAGCGCAATCTGGTACTGCTGGAATGGAACCGCCAGCCACTGCGCAACGCGGAACACTTCCGCCGCCTGGCGGGACAGCTCAGGCCAGGCGACGCGATCACCCTGTTTGTCTACAACCCTGAACTGCGCCAGCACCAGCTTCGTGCGCTGCGCATGGGAGAACGGTGACGACCACGATGAAGCCCCGTGTGCTGGTGATCGATGACGAACCGGCCATCCGCGATGCCCTGCGTCTGATTCTGGAGTACGACCACTACGACGTGACCTGCGCCGCCAGCGGACCGGACGGGCTGAGTCGGGTCCAGGACGAGCGGCCGGACGTGGTCATGCTGGACGTGAAGATGCCTGGCATGGACGGTCTCGAGGTGCTCAGGACACTCCGGGCACTCGACGAGACCCTGCCCGTGATTGTGATCTCCGGGCACGGCACCGGCGCGACGGGGTTCGAGGCCACCCGGGCTGGGGCATTCGACTTCATCGACAAGCCACTCGGGCGCGACCGCGTCCTCGTGGTGGTGGCGAATGCGGTGAAGCAGCGTGCGCTCGGGCGCGAGAATCGCGAGCTGAAGCTGGCGATGGAGGCGCGCTATGAGATGGTGGGCGAGGCACCCGGGTTGCGTCGTGTGCTCGACGCGGTCCGGCGCGCGGCGCCGACGTCGGCCACGGTCCTCCTGCTCGGCGAGAGCGGCGCGGGAAAGGAGCTGGTCGCCCGGGCCATTCATCGCAACAGTCCGCGGGCGGGCCAGCGGTTCGTGCAGGTGAACTGCGCGGCCATTCCCGAAGAGCTGATCGAATCCGAACTGTTCGGCCACGAGAAGGGGTCGTTCACGGGGGCAGCCGAGCGGCAGACCGGCAAGTTCGAACAGGCGGATCGCGGCACCATCTTCCTCGACGAGGTCGGGGACATGAGCCAGAAGACGCAGGCCAAAGTGCTGCGCGTCCTGCAGGAGCAGGAGGTGGAGCGGCTGGGTGCGGCGCGGACTATCAAGGTGGATGTCCGGGTCATCGCGGCCACGAACAAGAATCTGGAGGAAGCGATCACGCGCGGTGAGTTCCGTGAAGACCTGTTCTTCCGGCTCAACGTGATTCCGATTGTGGTGCCACCCCTCCGCGAACGCCGTGAAGACATCCCTCGTCTGGTGGAGCACTTTGCCCGCCGTCTGTGCGACGACCAGAACCTGCGACCAAAGCGCTTCAGTGCGGAGGCGCTGGCCGTCCTGCAGCAGCAGCGCTGGCGCGGCAACATCCGGGAGTTGCGCAACGCCGTCGAACGGCTCCTCATCATGACGCCTGGAGAGGTGATTCGGCCTGACGACCTTCCTGACGATCTGCGGGTGACGTCTGCAGCGGAACCCGTGGTTCAGGGTGCGACGGCCGTGGCATCACCCTCCGCGGCGGCGCCGGTGGGCACGTTGCGTGAGTTCAAGGACGCCGCGGAGCGGGCCTTCCTGGTGCGGAAGCTTCAGGAGAACGGCTGGAATATCTCGAGGACGGCAGAGGTGATCGATACGCCCCGGTCCAACCTCTACAAGAAGCTGGAACAGTACGGCATTCGCCAGGACGAGGGCGACGCCTGACCCTGCAAAGATAGTCCCGACTGCGACATTCCCGTCGATACACAGACGTCTCGCTTCGCTATTCTTGGGTGGGCGCCAGGGGCGTCCGCAGGACGGAGATGATGCCGGAACGGGTACAGGAGTTGGCGAGGAGACTCGCCGTGGTTGGGGTGATGATCGCGGCGGCCACCGTGGCCGGCTGCGCTCCGGATGCCAAGGCGCCGGCCGCCGGGGCGGGCGTTGACTCGGTGCGCACGGTGGCGGCCGAGGCGGTGCATCAGGAGGCAGTCCACCGCACGGTGGAGATTTCGGGCACGCTCGAAGCCGAGGACGACGTGACCATCTCGGCTGAGGCTGAGGGACGGGTCAGTCGCCTGCTCGCCGACCTGGGCGACCGGGTCACGACAGGCCAGCCGCTGGTCGAGCTGGATCGCGAGAAAGGTGAGTACACCCTCCAGCAGCAGCGCGCGTCACTCGCACGCGCCCTGGCGCGCTATGGCGCACCGGACGCCGACCACCTCCCACCCATCGAGCAGACGCCTGACGTGCAGAAGGCCCAGGCCGAGCTGATGCAGGCGCGTCAGGCCTTCCAGCGAGCCGACGAATTGTTCCGGCGCCAGTTGCTGCCCCGGCAGCAGCTTGAAGAGGCCGACACGGCGCACCGGGCCAGACAGGCAGCCTACGAGTCGGCCCTGCAGAATGCCCGGAATTTCCGCGCCGACATCGACGGCACTGGCGCATCCGCACGGCTGGCCGACCGTCAACTGCGCGACTCCGTCATCCGTGCGCCGTTTGATGGCTACGTCCAGAAGCGGCTCGTCTCGGTGGGCGAGTTCGTCAAGAACCAGGCGCCTGTCATGAGTGTCGTCCGGGTGGACCCGCTCAAGGCGACCGGCGAGATTCCCGAGAAGATGGCGCCCTGGATTCGCACGGGGCAACCCGTGTCGCTCCGTGTCGATGCCTTCCCGGGCGAGGCCCTCACCGGCACGGTGGCCCGCATCAGCCCGACCGTGAACCCCGCAACGCGCGCCTTCCCGTTCGAAGCGCGCGTGCCGAATCCGTCGGCCAGGCTGAAGCCGGGCACCTTTGCCCGGTTGCACATCGAGAGCGGGAAGGTCGAGCAGGTGCTCACCGTCCCCTATGCCGCAGTGCAGTATCGCTACGGAACGAACCGGGCGTTCGTGGTCACAGGCACGCGCCTGGTGGCCCGTGAGCTCAAGCTCGGGGATCGCCTTGGAGAGCGGGTGGAGATTCTGTCGGGCCTGTCCGCGGGCGACAGTGTGGCCACCAGCGATGTTGAACGCCTGGCAGACGGTATGGTCGTGCAGGTCAAGGCGACGGCGCGCTGACGCGCGCGAGGAGTCCAATCGATGCTGTCAGAACTCTGCGTCCGGCGGCCCGTGTTCGCCACGATGCTCGTGATGTTCCTCGTCGTGCTTGGCGTGGTGTCGTTCCGTCAGCTCAATGTGGATCTCTTTCCGAAGGCTGACCCGGCCACCGTCAACGTGCTGCTGCGCCTGCCCGGTGCCAGTCCGGACGAGATGGCCACCTCGGTGATTCAGCCCATGGAGGAGGCCCTCAGCAGCATCGCCGGCATTGACGAGATGACCGGCCGGCAGATTACCGAAGGGCGTGGACAGCTCTCGGTCCGCTTCGTGCTTGAACGCGACATCAACGACGCGGCCAATGACGTTCGGGAGAAGGTGGCGGGGGCGCTGCGCCGGGTGCCGCCAGGTCTGCTGCCGCCCATCATCACGAAGGTCGATCCGGACTCGGATCCCGTGATGACGCTGGCGCTGTCGTCGAAGACCGTCGGACTCCGCACGCTGACCGAGATTGCCAACACCCAGGTGCAACGCGCCGTCGAAACGGTCAACGGCGTGGGGCAGGTGGATGTGTCCGGCGGCCGCGCGCGCGAGATTCACATCGTGGTCGACATCGAGAAGCTGAACGCCTACGGTCTGTCCCTCGAACAGGTCCGGTCTGCCGTGGCGGCCGAGAATGTCGAAGTACCGGGCGGCACGGTCGAGCAGGGAAAAAGCGAAGTCCTGCTCCGTACCCTGGGTCGGGTGGACGCCGCGCAGGACTTCAACGACATCGTCGTGGCGCGGCGCGACGGGACCGTGATTCGCGTGGCTGATGTCGGCTATGCCGAGGACGGCTTCGAGCGCCCGCGCAGCGCCGCGTGGCTCAATGGCGATCCGGCCGTGATGATGGACATCGTCCGGGCCGTAGGCGAGAACACGGTGGACGTGGTCGAGGGCGTCAAGAAGAAGGTGGCAGCGGTGCAGCGCACACTGCCCAAGGGGGTCACGCTCACCATCACGCGCGACGATTCCAAGTTCATTTATGACTCGGTGGCGTCGCTGGAAGAGCACCTGCTGTGGGGCAGCTTCTTTGCGGCGGTGGTCGTGATGCTGTTC
>JAKFYA010000083.1 GCA_021731095.1 Acidobacteriota bacterium
GTACGGGCCGGCGCTCGACATTCCCGCCGGCCCGTACCGTGCGGCCTACTCCGTGCCGGAGCAGAAGGAACTGCCGAACTTCAACGACATCACCTACCGCGTCGCCGGTGCGTATGACGTGTTCGGCAACGGCAAGACGGCCATCAAGGCCGGCTTCGGCAAGTACCTGATGGGTCAGGGCGGCGCGCTCAGCCAGCAGGGCTTCGCGAAGTCGGTGGCGATTGTCACCAGCACGAGCCGGGCGTGGACGGACACCAACGGCAACTTCGTGCCGGATTGCGAGATCACGAACCTCGCCGCCAACGCCGAGTGCGGCGCCGCGCAGAACCCGCTCTTCGGTCAGCCCTTCTCGTTCCAGACCCTCGCTGACGACGTCCGCACGGGCTTCGGCAAGCGCGAGTACAACCTGCAGTGGAACGTCCAGGTGCAGCAGGAGCTCCGTCCGGGCCTCGGCCTCGCGGTGGGCTACTTCCACACGCAGTGGGCCAACCTCTCGGTGACGAAGAACACGCGCGTCGATGCGAGCGACTTCACCAAGTACTCGGTGGTTGCCCCGACGGATGCCCGTCTGGGTGAAGCCGTGAGCGGCAAGACGATCGACGGCTTCTACGACATCACGGCCGCCGGCCTGGCCAAGGGTGCCGCCTACCAGATCACGCAGGCGAGCAACTTCGGTGATGCGCAGGACTACTTCAATGGTGTGGACGTCGGTGTCAACGCCCGTTGGGGCAAGGGCGCGCTGCTCACCGGCGGCGTCTCCGTGGGCCGTCAGGTGGTTGACACCTGCTACGCCAACGATCGTCCCGACCTGACGCCGCAGGGCTTCCCGGTTGCGTTCACGTCGACCAACCGCTACGCGCGGAACAACGACTACTGCAAGATCGTTCCCGACTGGTGGAACGGCGTGGGTTCGCAGGCGAAGCTCCAGATGGTCTACCCGATCGCGTACGGCGTCATCGCCAGCGCGTCGTACAAGAACCTCCCGGGCATTCCGCTCACCGCGAACCAGGTGCTCACGACCGCGCAGGTCACATCGGTCCTCGGCCGCCCGTCGACCGCAGCCGGCACGGCCACCCACCTCCTCATCCCGGTGGGCCGCACCGACGGCAACGCGGGTGGCGGCAGCGCAACCCTGTTTGACGAGCGCCTCAATCAGTTCGACCTCCGCCTGACCAAGTCGGTCAAGCTCGGTCGGAGCAAGATTGCCGGCACGTTCGACATCTACAACGTCGCGAATGCCCGCACGCCGCAGGCCATCGTGAACACCTACGGTGCGATCTACCAGCGCATCACCTCGACCCTCGGCGGCCGCCTGTTCAAGTTCGGCGCCACGGTCGACTTCTAGACACCGACGACCGGTCCTCAGGGCCGGTCATCCCGCAAGACCAGAAAGGCCGGAAACCACAGGGTTTCCGGCCTTTTTTGCGTTCTCGCCTCACCGAGGACGCGCTCGAATTCCAGGCCAAGTGAACTATATAAACTTCTTGACCCCCTGCCTCCCTGCCACTATCCTGTGTGGCGGCTTGTTTCCGGTCTCCCAGGCTGGGACAGCCCCTTTCGGCGCTTCGTTGACTTGAAGGGTGCGCCGACCTGTCGGCGCTCTTGAGACCAAAGAGGACAACACATGAACTTGCGACGTGTAATGGCCCTGTGCCTGTGCACGGCAGCCCTGCTGCTGCCACGGCTGGGGGCTGCCCAGACGACCGCTTCGATCGCTGGCACGGTGAAGGACACCTCGGGTGCAGTACTCCCGGGTGTGAACGTCGAGGCCTCGAGCCCGGCGCTGATTGAAAAGGTGCGCTCGGTGGTGACCGACGCATCGGGCAACTACAAGATCGTTGACCTGCGCCCCGGCACCTACACGGTGACGATTACGCTGGGCGGCTTCAGCACCTACAAGCGCGAAGGGCTCGACCTGTCGGCCGGCTTCACGGCCAACGTCAGCGCCGAGCTGAAGGTCGGCTCCCTCGAAGAAACGGTCACCGTGACCGGCGCCACGCCGATCGTCGACGTGCAGAGCGCCCGCACGCAGAACGTCATGAAGAGCGACACGCTCGACAGCCTGCCCTCGGGTTCGCGCAACCTGATGGCGTTCGCCGCCATGACGCTCGGTGCCAGCCCGTCTTCTGGCGGCCGCAACGACGTCGGTGGCGACAAGGGTGAACAGGCCACGGGCATCGTGCTCCACGGTGGCCGCGGCGATGACGGCCGCGTCAACTGGGACGGCATGAGCACGAACGTCTTCTTCGGCGGCGGCGGCGGTCAGCAGCGCACCTACTACTTCAACACCGTCGCGGTGCAGGAAGTGGTCGTTGACACGGCCGGCTCCACGGCGGACACCGAAACGGGCGGCGCCAACATCAACATGGTGCCCCGCGAAGGCGGCAACAGCCTGAAGCTCTACTCGAACGTCGCGTTCACCAACGAGAGCCTCTCGGCCGAAGCGGTTCCGGACTCTGTGGCGGCACGTGGCTTCTCGGCCCAGTCGTCGCTCCGCAAGATCTGGGACTACGGCGTTGGCGTCGGTGGTCCGGTCAAGAAGGACCGCGCCTGGTTCTATGCGACCTACCGCAACTGGGGCGCCCAGAACTTCGGCAACGTCAAGGAAGACGCCGACCCGAACCCGCTGGTCTACAAGCCGGGTGAAAACCGCGCCTTCGCGAACACCTACTTCGCCGACGAGTCGGCCCGCGTGACCTGGCAGGTGAACTCGAAGAACAAGATCAACCACGAGTTCCATCTGCAGTACGGCTGCTCGTGCGACCTCGGCATCGGCGGTGGTCAGCTCGCCACGTCGGAAGCCGCGACGGACTTCAACTACGGTCCGCAGATCCTGAACCAGACCACCTGGAACTGGACGGCCAGCAACAAGCTGCTCGTGCAGGTCGGTGCCAGCTTCCTCCGCCAGGAAGTCAACTTCATGAACGTCGGCACGCGCAACCTGTTCACCGGCAAGGGCACCAACGTCTTCCCGGGCAAGGGCACCTTTGCCATCACGGACCAGGCGACCGGCTTCAGCTACGCGGCCCTTCCGGGCGGCTTCACCAGCTACGGCGTGGACGACAACAGCAACAACTTCAACCAGAAGGCGACGGTGTCGTACATCACCGGTTCGCACGCGATGAAGTTCGGTCTGCAGACCATCCAGGGCAAGTACGACATCTTCGGCATGCAGGGTGGTGTCGAGCAGGTGAACTACTTCGTGTTCAACGGCGTCCCGACCGGCCTGCGTCTCTTCGCTGGTCCGTTCCAGTCGCTGATGGACCTCCGCGGCGAAGGCCTCTTCGCGCAGGACCAGTGGACGATCAAGAAGCTGACGCTGAACATCGGCGCCCGCTACGACCACTTCAACGGCAGCACGCCGGCGCAGACCATTCCGGCCGGCGCGTTCCGTCCCGCGTTCAGCGTGGACGAGCAGAAGGCCCTGCCGGACTTCAAGGACATCACCTACCGCGCCGCAGCCGCGTATGACGTGTTCGGCAACGGCAAGACGGCCATCAAGTTCGGCTTCGGCAAGTACCTGATGGGTCAGGGCGGCGCACTCGCCCAGCAGGGCTTCTCGAAGTCCTTCGCCGTCGCCGGCGACTCGGACCGGAGCTGGAGCGATGCCAACGGCAACTTCACGCCGGACTGCGTGCTGACCAACCCCGCCGCCAACGGCGAGTGTGGCGCGAACGTGAACCCGGTGTTCGGCCAGACGCTCTCCTTCGCCCGGCTTGATCCGGAATGGAGCGAGGGCTGGGGCAAGCGCGAGTACAACTACCAGTGGAACGTGCAGGTCCAGCAGGAGCTGCGTCCCGGTATCGGCCTCGCGGCCGGCTACTTCCACACCCAGTGGGCCAACATGTCGGTGACGCGCAACATCCGCCTCACCCCCGAAGACTTCTCGTCCTACTGCATCACCGCGTCGGCCCAGACCATTGGTGACACGGCTGGCAAGCAGATCTGCGGCTACTACGACCCGACCCTCGGCTCGCTGGCCAAGGGCACGTTCTTCCAGATCGAGCGCGCTGACAAGTACAGCAACCTCGGCACGCCGCAGGACTACTTCAACGGTGTCGACATCGGCATCAACGCCCGCTGGGGCAAGGGTGCGCTGGTGAACGGCGGCGTCTCGGTTGGCCGCCAGATTGTCGACTACTGCTACGCGAACAGCCGTCCGGACCTCACCCCGCAGGGTTCGCCCTCGGGTTCGCCGCTCCCGGGCGCCAGCCGCTACCCGCGCAACGACGACTTCTGCAAGGTGCAGCCCAGCTGGTGGGATGGCATCGGTTCGCAGATCAAGCTGCAGGTCGTCTACCCGCTGCCGGGTGACGTGAACATCAGCGCGTCCTACAAGCACCTTCCCGGCATCGGCATTGCCGGTAACCAGGTGTTGACCAACGCGGCCGTGTCGACCATCCTCGGCCGTCCCGCGGTGGCCGGCGGCACCGTCTCGCACTCCGTCATCCCGACCGGCAGCGGCAACAACAACGCTGGCGGCGGCACGGCGACGGTGTTCGACGATCGCCTGAACCAGTTCGACGTGCGCCTGAGCAAGAACCTGAAGATCGGCAAGGGCAAGATTCAGGGCATCTTCGACATCTACAACGTGGCGAATGCCCGCACGCCGCAGAGCTCGGTCAGCACCCTTGGCCCGGCTTACCAGCGCATCATCTCGACGCTGGGCGGTCGGCTGTTCAAGTTCGGCGCGACGTTCGACTTCTAAACGACCGACGGCCGGCGTGCGCCGGTTGCCGTGCACGACCTGAAAGGGCGGGACAGCTTCGGCTGTCCCGCCCTTTTTGCATGTCCAGCCGGAATATCACCAAATTTGTTGCATCAATCCAGTCCGGACAGTAGGCTAATGCGTTCTTTCGTTCGGCCGGCTCTGGCCGCCTGCGTCTGGCTGCGGGTGGTTGCACGTCAACGACTGGTGAAAGCTCCTCGAGGAGGGCACCCCACATGAAGAAGGTCAGTCTGCTCGTTCTGGCACTGGCGCTCCTGATGCCGCGTCTGGCAATGGCCCAGGCCACCGGCACCATTGCCGGCACGGTGAAGGACACGTCTGGAGCGGTGCTCCCGGGCGTGAGTGTTGAAGCTTCCAGCCCGGCCCTCATCGAGAAGGTGCGCGCGGTCACCACCGACGCGTCCGGCAACTACAAGATCGTGGACCTCCGCCCCGGCACCTACACGGTCACGGTGACGCTGCCCGGCTTCAGCACCTTCAAGCGCGAAGGCCTGGAACTGTCGGCCGGCTTCACCGCCAACGTCAGCGCCGAGCTCAAGGTCGGGTCGCTCGAAGAGACGGTCACGGTGACTGGCGCCACCCCCATCGTCGACGTGCAGAATGCGCGCTCGCAGCAGGTGCTGCGCAACGAGACGCTGAACAACCTGCCGACCGGGGCGAAGAACCTGATGGCGTTTGCCGCCATGACCCTTGGTGCCGTGACCTCCAGCCGTGCCAACGACGTCGGCGGTGACAAGGGCGAGCAGGCCACTGGCATCGTGCTGCACGGTGGCCGCGGCGATGATGGCCGCGTCAACTGGGACGGCATGAGCACCAACGTCTTCTTCGGCGGCGCGGGCGGCAAGCAGCGCACCTATTACTTCAACACCGTGGCGGTGCAGGAGGTGGTGGTCGACACCGGCGGCAACAGCGCCGAAAGCGAGACCGGCGGCGCCAACGTCAACATGGTGCCCAAGGAAGGCGGCAACACGCTGAGCGTCTACGGCAGCGCCAATTACACGGGCAACCGGTTCTCCGCCAAGGCCGTGCCGGACGACCTCAAGGCGAGGGGGATCACCGACCAGTCGTCGCTCCGGAAGATCTACGACTACGGCGTCGGCGCCGGCGGTCCGCTGAAGCAGGATCGCGCCTGGTTCTACAGCACCTATCGCACCTGGGGCGCACAGAACTTCGGCACCGACAACTACTTCAACTCTTCGACCAATAACTTCGTGTACACGCCAGACCTGTCGCGCCCGGCGTATGCGGACACGTACTTCGCGGACGAGTCCTTTCGCGCCACCGTGCAGGTGAGCAAGAAGAACAAGGTGAACCACGAGATCCACCTCCAGAACGGCTGCAGCTGCTGGCTCGGCATCGGTCGTGGCGGCCGGACCGCGCCGGAGGCGACCACGAGCTTCGACTACGGTCCGCAGGTGCTCAACCAGACCACGTGGAACTACACCGCCACCAACAAGCTGCTCGTGCAGGTCGGGGCCACGTTCCTGCGCCAGAACGTCGCGTTCATCCAGATGGACGAGTCGACGATGAACAAGATCACGGGCGCGGGCAAGCCGATCTTCCCGGGTCCGACGACCGTGTCGGTGCTGGAGCAGACCACCGGCTACCGCTGGGGCGCCCTGCCGGGTGGTCTCACCAGCTACTCGCGCACGCAGGACGACAGCAACAACTTCAACCAGAAGGTGACGCTGAACTACATCACCGGTTCGCACGCCCTCAAGGGCGGCCTCCAGACGCTGCAGGGTCACTACGACTTCTACGGCATGCAGGATGTGGCGCAGTTGAACTACACGCTGAGCCGCGGCGTGCCGGTGTCGCTGACGCAGTTCGCCGGACCGTTCCAGTCGCGCACCCGCCTCAGCGGCGTCAGCCTGTTCGCTCAGGACCAGTGGACGCTGAAGCGGCTGACGCTGAACCTTGGCGTCCGCTACGACCAGTTCTCGGGCCGCACGCTGGCGCAGGACATCCCGGCCGGGCCGTATCGTCCGGCATTCAGTGTGGCCGAGCAGAAGGGCCTGCCGGACTTCAAGGACATCACGCCGCGCATTGGTGTGGCCTACGACGTCTTCGGCAACGGCAAGACGGCCATCAAGGGCGCCTTCGGCAAGTACCTGATGGGCCAGGGCGGCGGCCTCAGCCAGCAGGGCTTCGCGCCGTCGGTGGCCATCGTCTCCAGCGTCAACCGCAACTGGAGCGACGCGAACGGCAACTTCGTCCCCGACTGCACGCTGTCCAACCTGCAGGCGAACGGCGAGTGCGGCATTGTCAACAACCTGCTCTTCGGACAGCCGTTCTCCACCCAGAGCCTCTCTGACGAGGCGCGTGGTGGCTTCGGCAACCGCGAGTACAACTACCAGTGGAACGTGCAGCTGCAACAGGAGCTGCGTCCTGGCCTCGGCATCGCCGGCGGCTACTTCCACACGCAGTGGGGCAACATGTCGGTCACGCGGAACACCCTGGTGTCGCCGTCGGACTTCACCCAGTACTGCGTCACCTCGCCGACCGACGCGCGTCTGGCGCAGTTCAGCAACAAGCAGATCTGTGGCCTCTATGACCGCAACGTCCAGGGCGGCGTCCGCAACATCATCGAGCTGGCTGACAGCCTCGGCCTCGGCAGTCCCGAAGAGTCGTTCAACGGTTACGAAATCGGGATGAACGCCCGCTGGGGCAAGGGCGCGATGCTGAACGGCGGCGTGAGCGTGGGACGCGAGACGGTGGACTGGTGCTATGCCAACGGCCACCCGGAACTCACTCCGCAGAACTTCCCGGCCGGCTATCCGCGTCACGCGGAGTACTGCCGCGTCACCTCGAGCTGGTGGAATGGCATCGGTTCGCAGGCCAAAGTTCAGCTCATCTACCCGATTGCCTACGGCATCGTGGTAAGTGGTTCCTACAAGAACATGCCGGGCGTCGAGCAGACGGCGACCGTGAACTTCAACAACGCCGCCATTGCCCCGTCCCTCGGCCGGAACCTGTCGCAGGGCACCGGCACCATTGTCCCGGTGGCCGTGGTTCCGCTGGCGAGCAACGGCGACACGCCACAGGGCGTGCTGTTGGATCAGCGCCTGAACCAGGTGGACGTGCGCCTGAGCAAGAGCGTGAAGTTCGGCCGCATGCGGGTGAACGGCGTGCTCGACGTCTACAACGTCGGCAACAACCGCGCGCCGCAGAGCCTCATCACGACCTACGGCGCCACCTGGCTGCGGCCGGCCTCCCTCCTGGGCGGTCGCCTCTTCAAGTTCGGCGCGCAGTTCGACTTCTAGGCACGATTCGACGCATGAGACGGGCCCGGCCGGTTTCTCCCGGCCGGGCCACACAAGTGAAGGGCGGGATAACCCATGTTTTCCCGCCCTTTTTCGTTCTCTCCCTCCCAGTCCTCCGAAATCACCACTGTCGCCCCAACGCCGCGCCTGCCCCAGGTTGTCCGGACGGATTTGTATTGATCCCCAACACACCTGTCGCTAATCTATGGCGCTGGTTGCCGGAGACCTGCGGGTCCCCGCCAATCGTGACGGCGTGCAGTTGACTTGGAAGGGCGCGCCGCCCCGAGCGGCGCTCTATCACACGAGGACAACAGATGATCGCAAGACGCGTAGCCCTGTTCCTGTTCGCGGCGGCACTCCTGCTGCCACGGCCTGGCGCAGCCCAGACCACCGGTGGCATTGCCGGTACCGCGAAGGACACCACAGGCGCCATTCTGCCAGGCGTCACGGTGGAAGCGGCCAGCCCGGCCCTGATCGAGAAAGTCCGCAGCGTCGTCACCGACGCCAGCGGCAACTACAAGATCACGGACCTTCGCCCCGGCACCTACTCGGTCACCTTCACCCTGCCCGGCTTCAGCACCTTCCGTCGTGAAGGCGTGGAACTGTCCGCTGGCTTCACGGCCAACGTCAGCGCGGACATGAAGGTCGGCTCGCTCGAGGAGACGGTTACTGTCTCTGGCGCGACCCCCATTGTCGACGTGCAGAACGCCCGCACGCAGAACGTGCTGAAGGCTGACGCCATGGACAAGCTGCCGACAGGCGCGAAGAACCTGATGGCGTTTGCCGCCATGACGCTGGGCGCGATGCCCTCGTCCCCCGGCCGCAACGACGTGGGTGGCGACAAGGGTGAACAGAGCACCGGCATCATCCTGCACGGCGGGCGTGGCGACGATGGCCGCACCAACTGGGACGGCATGAACACGAACGTGTTCTTCGGCGGCGGCGGTGGCCAGCAGCGCACCTACTACTTCAACACCGTCGCGGTGCAGGAAGTGGTTGTCGACACCGGCGGCTCCACGGCGGAAACCGAGACCGGCGGCGCCAACATCAACATGGTGCCCAAGGAAGGCGGCAACGCGTTCAAGTTCTACGGCCTGGCCAACTACACCGGGAACAAGTTCTCGGCCAAGGCCGTGCCGGACAGCATCAAGGCGCGTGGCGTGGGCGATCAGTCCTCGCTCAAGTCGATCTACGACTACGGCGTGGGCGTCGGTGGTCCGCTGAAGCAGGACAAGGCGTGGTTCTACGCTACGCACCGCTCGTGGGGCGCTCAGAACTTCGGCGCCAACAACTACTTCGAGAAGGAAGACGGCAACCCGAACGTGTACACGCCGGACACGTCCAAACCGGCCTATGCCGACACGTTCTTTGCTGATTCCTCGTTCCGCGCCACGGTGCAGCTCAGCGCCAAGAACAAGATCAACCACGAGTTCCACCTGCAGCACGGCTGCTCGTGCTGGCTCGGCATCGGCAGCGGCGCGCTCAGCTCGCCTGAGGCGACGTCCGACTTCGGCTATGGTCCGCAGGTCCTGAACCAGACGACCTGGAACTACACGGCTACCAACAAGCTGCTCATCCAGGCCGGCGCGTCGTTCCTCCGTCAGGAAGTGAACTTCGTCAACGGCTCGGCGCTGAACGCCAGCAAGTTCACCGGCACCAGCGCACCGATCTACCCGGCCAAGGGCATCTTCTCGACCGTCGACCTGGCGACCGGCTACCGCTGGAACGCCATGGGCGGCGGCATCACGACCTACGGCCCGGACGACAACAGCAACAACTTCAACCAGAAGCTGACGGCGTCCTATATCACCGGGTCGCACGCCATCAAGCTGGGTCTGCAGACGCTGCAGGGCAACTACGACTTCTACGGCATGGAGAACGGCGTTGAGCAGGTGAACTACGAGTTCCGGTCCGGTGTGCCGGTCTCGCTCACCATGTTTGCCGGTCCGTTCCAGTCGAAGACCCGCCTTGGCTCGCAGGGCATCTTCGCGCAGGACCAGTGGACCCTGAAGAAGCTGACCCTGAACGTCGGCGCCCGTTACGACCACTTCAACGGCCGTACGCTCGCGCAGGACATCAAGGCGGGGCGCTTCCGCCCCGCGTTCAGCGTCGACGAGCAGAAGAACCTGCCCGACTTCAAGGACATCACCTACCGCGCCGCAGCCGCCTATGACGTGTTCGGCAACGGCAAGACGGCCGTCAAGGCTTCCTGGGGCAAGTACCTCATGGGGCAGGGCGGTGGCCTGAGCCAGCAGGGCTTCGCCAAGTCGGTCGCCATTGCTACCAGCACCCAGCGCACCTGGGCTGACGCCAATGGCAACTTCACGCCGGACTGCGTGCTGGAGACCTTCACCGCCAACGGCGAGTGCGGTGCCATTCTGAACCCGCTCTTCGGTCAGCCGTTCTCGGTGCAGTCGCTGGCCGACGACGTGCGTGAGGGCTGGGGCAAGCGCGAGTACAGCACCCAGTGGAACGTCCAGCTGCAGCAGGAGCTCCGCCCGGGCATCGGCCTGGCGGCCGGCTTCTTCCACACGCAGTGGGCGAACATGTCCGTCACCCGCAACACCCGCGTGACCGCGGCGGACTACACCCGTTACGCCCTCTCGGCGCCAACCGACGACCGTCTCGGCCCGACGAGCGGCAAGTCGATTGACGGCTACTACGACATCACACCGGCAGGTCTGGCGAAGGGCGCGGCCTACCAGATTTCGCAGGCCAGCAACTTCGGCGACCCGAAGGACTACTTCAACGGTGTGGACGTGGGCGTGAATGCCAAGTTCGGCAAAGGCATCCTGGTCAACGGCGGCGTCAGCGTGGGTCGCGAAGTGTTCGACTTCTGCTACGTCAACGACCGTCCCGACCTGACGCCGCAGGGCTATCCGAACAATGCCTTCTCGGCTGTCCGCTACCCGCGGAACAGCGACTTCTGCAAGACGGTGCCTGACTGGTGGAACGGCATCGGTTCGCAGGTGAAGGCGCAGGTCGTCTACCCGCTGCCGTATGACTTCCTGCTCAGCGCGTCGTTCAAGAACCTGCCCGGCATCCCGGTCACGGCGGCCAACGTCGTGTCCACCGCCACGTTGGCGCCCATCCTTGGCCGCAACTCGACGGCTGCCGGTGTGGCCACGCACAACGTGATCCCCGGACAGGGCCTGGTCTCGGCGACGGTGTTCGATGAACGCCTCAACCAGACCGACGTCCGCCTGATGAAGAACATCAAGATCGGCAAGGGCAAGATTCAGGCGGTGCTTGACCTCTACAACGTCATGAACTCCCGCGTGCCGCAGGGCATCGTCACCACCTACGGCGCCGCGTTCATGCGTCCGACCGCCCTGCTCGGCGGCCGGCTCTGGAAGTTCGGCGCGCAGGTGGACTTCTAGTCACAGTCGGTCCGGCCGTCAGGCCGGCTGACAGGCACGACCTGACGGGCGGGAGGGCATGGCTCTCCCGCCCGTCTTGCGTACAGCAGCGTCATTGCGTACGCTTCCCTCCGGTTCCACCCCTTCCCTCTGGAGTTTCTGGATGACGCCGTCACCCTCTCGCCCCACCATCGCGGGTTCGCTCACCCTGGCGTTGACCCTGTTGCCCGGAGTCCTGGGCCTGACGATGGCGTCGGCCCAGACGGCGAAGCCCGTTGTGCCGAATGCGGCGTCCGTACCATCCGCGGCACCGGCACAGAAGTCGCTCGGCCCAGGGCCGTGGACACTGGATACGCTGAAGCAGCGCATCAGGGTCGTCCGGCTGGCCACGCTGGTGCGACCGTGGGGTCTCGCGTTTCTGCCGGATGGCGCCATGCTGGTGACGGAGCGGCCCGGCCGCCTGCGCGTGATGCGACATGGCGTCCTTGATGCGACACCGATCTCAGGCGTGCCGAAGGTGCTGACCAGCGGGTTTGATGGCCTGCTGGATGTCGCCGTTCATCCGGCGTTTGCCGAGAACCATCTGGTCTACCTCACTTACTCGAAGCCGAACGAGGACGGCTCGGTGCAGACCGCGCTGTTCCGGGGCCGGCTCGAGGGCACGGCGCTGGTGGACGGGAAAGACGTCTTCATCGCGAACACGCCGATTCCGAAGGCGAACCAGCAGTCGGTCACCTCGCGCATCGTCTTCGGTCGGGATGGCACGCTCTACATGACCGTTGGGTCTCCGAATCAGGACCGCCTGAAGGCCCAGGACCCGAACAGTCACCGCGGGAAGATCCTGCGCCTGAAGGACGACGGCACGGTGCCGCCCGACAACCCATTCATCGGGAAGTCCGTGTTCGGCATCCCGTACCAGCCAGAGATCTATTCGCTCGGTCACCGCAATGCGATGGGCCTGGCCATCAACCCGGAAACGGGCGAGCTGTGGCAGAACGAGAACGGCCCCTCCGGTGGCGATGAGATCAACATCATCCGGGCGGGACACAACTATGGGTGGCCGTTCATTTCGCTCGGCCGCGAATACGACGGCACGCCGATGGAGATGGCGCGCGAGGGCATGGATCAACCGGTGTTCCACTGGTCGCCCAACCCGTCGGTGACCGGGCTCACCTTCTACACCGGCGACAGGTTCCCGAACTGGAAGCGCAGCATCTTCGTGGGCGGCCTGATGGGGAAACGGGTTGACCGCGTGGCCTTCAACGAGAAGTGGCAGCCGATTGGCGCACAGTCCTCTCTGGGGGCCGAGATGATGCTGCTCGAACTGGGTCAGCGCATTCGCGACATCCGCCAGGGGCCAGACGGCTTCCTGTATGTTCTGACTGACGAGAACGACGGCGCGGTGCTTCGCATCGAACCGGCGCACTAGCGTGTCGAACAGCCGGCACTATCTGCAGTCGCGACACGTCGCGATCATCTTCCTGTCGTTTGCGCTGCTGGCGCTGCCGCTGTCGTTTCTCCAGCTCTCGCCTACGGTGTCGCCCGTCGTCAGCGGCGGCGTCTTCCTCGCCTACGCTGTACTGGTGGGCAATACCCACTTTGCCATTACCTGGGGGCTGTACCTCAGCAGCGCGAACGTGCGGTACTTCGAGTCGTCCCCCGGTCGGAAGGTTCTGTACTTTGGAGGGCCCGCGCTGATCCTCGCGGGCATGGCCACCATCGGCGTACTGGAGCTGCCCCGCCCGGGCATGCTGATCTTCGTGCCGTTCAGTCTGGCGCTGGCCTGCGTCGACTTCTACCACGTGGTGCGGCAGAGCTTCGGCGTGCTCCAGTTGTTCAAGGCTCGCGCGGAGGCGCTCTTTCCTCCTGGCGCCACCGACCTCGACAACCTGTTCTTCCTGTCACTGCTCGCCCTGCAGGCCCTGACATTCGCGGGAGGCATCTCGCACGGCTTCGACGGGCAGTACGATCCAACCAGTCCGCTGACGCGAGGCGTGAGCGCCCTGGCCGTGGTGCTGTTTGCGTTGGTGGTGCGGAACTTCGTGTCGGCCGCACGTCAGGCCGGCGCCGACCGCGGCGCGCTGCTGACGGCCTTCGCGTACCTGCTTCTCCAGTCGGCCTCGGCCCTCCTGGTTGTCTACCGCAGCCGGCTCTATCTGGCCAGCCTGGCCATGCACTACGTGGAGTACCACGTCCTGATGGCGCCGCGCCTGTTCCAGACGCCGCTCGATGCGACGACGAGGCTGGACCGGATTGGCGCGATGTTCCGCCGGCACAAGGCGGTGTTCTATGGCCTGCTGGTGGGCCTGTCGGCCTGGGTCTCGGCCGGGGCCATCCTGGCGTATAGCGGCACACCGATCAGAGGCGACAGCTCGCAGTTCGCCTGGCTCCTGATCAACCTGCTGAACGGGATCTTCCTGTCGCACTACTTCATCGAGAGCTTTGTCTGGAAGTTCGGCAATCCGTTCTACCGGAAGACGCTGGCGCCGCTGTACTTCGGCTCGGGAGCCGCGCCGACCTCAGGGGCGCCGGGCCAGAGGGCTCGGCGGAGCTGACATGCACCCTCGCACCTGGTTCCTGCTGTGCCTCCGTCTGGCGGTCGCTTACCTCTTCTTCAGCCAGCTCTTCTGGAAGCTGCCACCAGATTTCGGCTGCGCTCGGGAGAACGGCGCGTTCGCCATCACAACCACCAGTCCGGACGGACACCTGAAGAGGGGCACGGGACTGTGCGACTGGCTCGGCGTGGAGATCGCGTTCGCCCACCGCGAACGTCTCTTCCTGGCGACAGACCTGGACAACGACGGGACGGCGGAACTCGCGCTCCGCCTGACGCCACTGGTGCGCTGGAATGGCCTCTTCGTGGAACGGATCGTCGTGCCACACCTCTGGTTGTTCGGCTGGCTGATCTGGTCGGCCGAAGCCGTCATTGCCGTCAGCCTGTCCTTCGGCCTGCTCACTCGCCTCGGTGCCATCCTGTCGCTGGCTCTGGCCGTGCAGTTGACGCTTGGCCTCGCGGGGGTTTCCGATCCCGCGACGCATCTGCAGGAGTGGGAGTGGTCGTACCTGCAGCTTGTCCTGCTGTCGGGCATGCTGGTGGCCCAGCCGTCCGGTCGATGGTTCGGCATCGATGCGATGCTCAGGCGCCGGATGGCGGGTAGCCGGCAGCGAAGCGTCGCGGCCAGGGTCCTTGCCGCTCTGAGCTGACGCTCAGGACGCGGGCCGTGACGCCGCCGGGTCCGTCAGCCCGAAGGTCTCCTTCAGCCACGGCCAGGCTTTCGGCATCGGCCCACCGCGCTCATCCACGAGCCGCTGCGCCTCGGCAGTCTGCCCGGCCATGCAGAGCGCATAGAGACGCAGCGTGAAGATGCGACCTGGTGCGGCCGTCAGGGACTCTGACCGGCCAAGCGGACCGGCTGCTGCCGCGTACTGACGCGCCGCGAGCAACCTGACGCCAAGGTGAAACTGGAGGGCTGGCTCTGCCAGCGCTGCAGGTGAGGCCTGCTCCACGACTCGCTGGAAGTCCGCATTGCTGCCAAGCAGCCACAGCGGGAAGGTGGTCAGCGGGGTCCCGGTCAGGACGGCATGAGTGGTCGACAACTGGTTGGGCAGTTCGTGGCCGTGCGCGTTGATGAGGGCTTGGATGTCGAAGTACGGGAGCGCGGCGTCCCGCATCTCCGTGGGCCACAGTCGCGCGATCATCGGGCTGTGGCGGAACCGCTCCCGAGCGGCATTCGTGTTCAGGAAGGCCGCACCAAGCTGACTGGCCTGTTCCCTGGAACTCACGCCGGCCTCGATGTCCTTTGGAAAGTTGTCGACGAGGGCCCGGGTGTCGGCCGTGAGCGCCCGCAGGTACGGGGCATCGCCAATGAACAGCGCGCCCAGCTGCTCGGGCCGTTCGAATCCGAGCCGCACCAGCTCTGCCGCCACCTTCGGCTGACGCCACTGCTGGGTGAAATGTTCGAGCGACACGGGTCCCTTCGCACCACGTGATCCCACGAGCATCAGTTGCGTCCCGATGCCGTTCCAGAGCGAGCAGTCTTCGAACACCTCGCAGAAGGCGCGGATGATGGCCTTGCTGGACACATCGGAGACGGTGTGAATCGGCAACCAGTACGCCACGATGCCACCTTCGTTGAGGCGCTCGCGCATCAGCGCGAAATACTCCCTGGTGTACAGGTTCACCACACCCGCGGCACGGGGCGGCGGTGGCTCTGACGTGATGAGGTCGAAGCGCTGGTCGGTGGACTGCAGGAAGTACCGGCCGTCCTCGATGTGCACACGCACGCGCGGGTCGCTGAGCGGGCTGTCCGTGTCCTGCGGATAGACCAGCCGGTTCATCTCGAGGACGTCCTTCGAGATATCGACGACATCAATCGTCTCGATGCCGGGCGAGTCGGTCATGGCCTTGGCACTGTTGCCCACGCCGTAGGCAATCAGCAGCGAATGGCGCAGGTGTGGGTGTACGGCCACCGGCCAGTACACGAACAGCTTCATGTAGCGGCGCGACACGTACTCGGTGTCGGCCATCGCCACCGCATTCGTGTACATCGTGTGGAACATCGGCCCGACCGGCGTCGGCACCTGCAGATAGACCACCGTCTCGGAGACGCCCTCGCGAATGCCCTCCACGGTCGTGGCCGCACCGCCGCGCAACACCGAGTACCGCTCGACGGGCAGGGTGGTAAGGAGTTCCGTCATCGACCCGGCGGGAAACCCGGCCAGGACCGCCAGCGTGAGGCCACCCAGGATGTAGGCAGGCCGTCGCGCGTCGACCGGCATGCGGGTGGACAGCCCCAGCCCCGTGACGGCGTACAGGCCCGCGACCACCGCAATGGACCACTCTGACCCGAGCACAGGCAGCAGGATGAAGCCACCCAGCAGCGAGCCCAGCGCCGCGCCGGCCGTGTTGGCCGATGTCAGCCAGCCGGTCGCCCCTGCAGCCCCCTGTGAGGCCTGACGCACGGCGGCACCCAGCATCGGAAAGAGCAGGCCAGAGGCGAGCGCGACCGGGAGCATGAGAGGCGCGGCCATCACGATGAGCGCACCGAGGCTGGTGACCTGCTGGTTCTGATAGAGCGCCACCGTATAGGGAAAGCTGGCGTACCCGAGCACCGTCAGAACAGCAGCCCCCAGGGCAACAGGACCGGCCAGTCGAACCGGGTCTGGCCATCGCGCCAGCACGACCGACGCGCACAGGCTGCCGACACCCATGCCGGCCAGTACCAGGGCCAGCATCACGGCAAAGGCCGCAGAGTCGCCCAGCACGACCAGCAACAGCATCCGGAACCAGACCACCTCCAGAGCCAACAGAGCCAGGCCTGTGGCACACGCGGCAGCGAGCCACGAGCCTGCGGTGCCAGAAGGCCCGGCAAGGTCTTGCCCGTCGGTTGGCGCACCTCCGGGCGTTGGACCCGGTACGGTGGCTGGCTTGGCCCGTGCCACCGGCGAGGCCGTGGGGGTCCAACGCGCGTCCAGCCAGCGTGCCAGAACGGCCAGGGCCACAAGGAGGAGGGCAGCCGACCATGCCGTCCCTCGCACGCCGACCACAACCAGCGACACTAATTCGCAGAGCAGCACCCCGGTGACGGCTCCGACCGTGTTCCAGCCATACAGGCGGCCCAGCACCACGCCGTAGCGCGGGTCACGCGCTGCCAGGGCCGCCGTCACCAGTGGCAGGGTGCTGCCCATGGCCGTTGACGGCACAAGCAGCAGGACAAACCCCAGCAGGAGGCGCGTGGCGTTGAGGGCTAGCGGCGTTGATTCAAGGGGTCTGAGCCAGGGCGCCAGCAGTGAACCGAGACCGGGCAACAGATAGACGAGTGCGACACCTGAAGCGGCGATCACCAACTCGGCCGCCGCATAGGCGCGCAGCGGCCGACTGAGACGTGGCACCCACCGACCCGCCAGCAGATTGCCGAGACCCATGCCCGCCATGAAGCCGGAGAGCACCAGGCTGGAGGCCCACACGCTGTTGCCGAAGGCCAGGCCGGCCTGATGGAACCAGAGGGTTTCGAAGGCCAGGGAGGCAAGACCGGACAGGAAGAAGATGCTGGAAAGACGAGCCGTCATCGGGTTGGCATCATACGCCGGGGCAGGTCTGGGACCACCGCCTGTTTGCTATTCAGCGAAGCAAAGCGGTATACCTCTCCAGCTTCGGGCTGGACAATTCTGCCCAACCGGAGGCCGTTCGACCGTGAGGAGGGTGACGTGCCACTGTCCAGACTCATTCGCGTCGTCGGGTTCGTGCTCTTCGCAAGCGTCTCCGTCGTTCCAGCGGCTTTCGCCCAGGTCTCGGCCAGCATCACCGGCGTGGTCCGTGACACCAGCGGCGCCGTGCTTCCGGGCGTGACGGTTGAAGCCGCCAGCCCTGCACTCATCGAAAAGGTCCGAACCGCCGTGACGGACGGGCAGGGCCGCTACAACATCATCGACCTGCGCACCGGGACCTACAGCGTGACGTTCACGCTGCCGGGATTTGCCACCTTCAAGCGCGAAGGCATCCAGCTCTCGGCCGGCTTCACCGCCTCGGCCAACGCCGACCTGAAGGTCGGCGGCATCGAAGAGACGGTCACCGTCACCGGCGCCAGCCCGACGGTCGACATCCAGAACGCCAGAACCCAGCAGGTCCTCAAGGCGGAGGTGCTGGATGCGCTGCCCTCCGGCCAGCGCGATCTCACCCAGTATGCCTCCCTCACGCTTGGTGCGACGGCCTCGACGCCGGGTCGCAACGACGTCGGAGGTGCGCTGGGCGAGAGCAACACCGGCATCTCGATCCACGGCGGCCGCGGGGATGACGGGCGCATCAACTACGACGGCATGAACACCAACGTGTTCTACGGCGGCGGTGGCGGCCAGCAGCGTGTCTGGAAGTTCAACACCATCGGCGTGCAGGAAACGGTCGTCGATACCGGCGGCGCCAGTGCCGAGACCGAGACCGGCGGCGCCAACGTCAACATGATTCCCCGCGACGGCGGCAATCAGTTCAGTCTGCACGGCGTGGTGAGCTGGACAACCGAGAAGCTGGCCTCAGGCGCGGTGTCCGACGACCTCGTGAAGCGCGGCAGCGCTGCCGAGTCGAAGTCGATGAAGAAGGTCTACGACTATGGCCTCGGCATCGGCGGACCGGTGCTGAAAGACAGGCTCTGGTTCTATCAGTCGAACCGCGTCTGGGGCGGGCAGTCGTACGGGGCAAACGTCTACTTCGACAAGTCGCCAGTGTTTTATCGGTACGAACCGGACCTGACCCGCCCGGCGTACACGGACACCTGGCAACGGGATGTGGGCGGCCGTCTCACCTGGCAGGTGAACTCGAAGCACAAGATCAACACGAACCTGAACTGGCAGCGCGCCTGCGGGTGCTGGCTACTGGTCTCGCTGGGTGTGCCGTTCGCGCCGGAGGCCTCCATCAGCTTCGACTACGGTCAGGGCAACGGGATGTACCTGTCGCAGACGAGCTGGAACTACACGGCCACCAACAAGCTGCTCATCCAGGCCGCCGGGTCGTTCCTGTTCCAGGACGTCGCGTTCACCAACAAGCTGCCTCCGAAGGCCGGAGGCTTCATCTTCGACGCGGCCACAGGCACTGGTTGGGGAGGATTGCCTGGCGGCTCCACCAACGCGTACGACAAGCCGCACCCAGGCGACAACTTCACGCAGAAGGTGAACATCTCCTACATCACCGGCTCGCACCAGGTGAAGGTCGGCCTGCAGACGCTGCAGGGGAAGTACGACACCTTCGGTGATGCGCTGCCGAATGGAACCAACTACATCTTCTTCGGCGACTTCCCGCTGTTCATCAACCAGTTCGCCGGCCCCTTCCAGAACAAGGTGCGTGCCCAGAGCCAGGGCATCTTCGCCCAGGACCAGTGGACACTGAAGCGCCTGACCCTGAACGTGGGCATTCGCTACGACCACTTCACGGCGTTCGCCCCGGCCATCACGGTTCCGGCTGGTCCGTTCAAGCCTGAGCAGTCCTTCCCGGAGGCGCGGGACCTGCCGAACTACCACGACATCACGCCGCGTGTCGGCGTGGCGTATGACATCTTCGGCACTGGCAAGACGGCCATCAAAGCCAACTGGGGCCGGTATCTCGCCGGCCAGGGTGGCGGCGACGCCAAGGCGCTTTCTCCCTCGAATGCGCTCAATGCCTCGAGCCTTCGCTCCTGGTTCGATGCCAACGGCGACTACGTGCCGCAGTGCACGCTGACCAACTTCGCCGCCAATGGCGAGTGCGGGGCGCTCTTCAATCCGAACTTCGGCAAGGCCGCGCAGACCACGCGCTGGGACACGAGCGCGTCTACAGGCTGGGGTGTTCGCGAGTACAGCTACCAGTACGCCCTGGCCATCCAGCATGAGCTGATGAAGGGCCTTGGCGTCACGGTGGCGTACAACCGCACCGACTGGAAGAACCAGCAGGCCATCGTGAACAACGCCGTCTCGGCCTCTGACTTCACGAAGTACTGCATCACGGCTCCAACGGACAGTCGCCTTGGAGAAGTGAGCGGCAAGCAGGTGTGCGGGCTCTACGACGTGAACCTGAGCAAGCTGGGTCTGGTGGATGCCACCCGCGTGCGCATCCAGGACATCACGGGCGCGACGGGCGTGCCGAAGGAGCTCTTCAACGGCGTCGACATGGTCGTGAATGCCCGCTTCGGCAAGGGCGGCCTGCTGATGGGTGGCGCGACGGTTGGCCGCACCACCATGGACACCTGCTGGCAGAACGACCTGCCGCACGTGACGCAGAACGGCACCGCCACCGCGACTGGCGGCGGCGACCCGATTCAGGTGCCGAGGACAGCCGGGTTCTGCGATGTCACACCGGCCTGGTGGAACGGCGTCGGCTCGCAGGTGAAGCTCCAGGCGGTGTATCCGCTGCCTGCCGGCTTCACCATCAGCGGTTCCTACAAGCAGCTCCCGGGCATTCCCATCACGGCCACGCTGCCGGCCACCAACGCCATGGTCCGCTCGGGCGCGGGCGGCCTGACCCGGGATCTCTCGGCCTGCTTCGGCGCCACCCCCTGCTCGGCCCTGGCCAACATCCAGTTGGCGCCAGCGCCGAGCAACTCCGGCAACACGGCAGGCAAGTTGTACGACGCCCGCCTCCACCAGGTGGACACCAAGGTGACCCGCGCCTTCAGGTTCGGCAAGTCAAAGGTGCTCGGCTCGGCGGAGCTGTACAACGTGTTCAACAACCGGCCGGCCCAGGGCATCGTCGACACCTACGGTGCCAACTGGCTCCGCCCGGGTGCGATGCTTGGCGGCCGGTTGTTGAACACGT